>JAZKGK010000169.1:12345-51983 GCA_040385915.1 Bacteroidota bacterium | reverse complement strand
CCTGGCTTTTGCGGTTAAAGAAAAGGATATCATTTTAGAGCAATCTAAGTACGAGCCGCCCGCCACCATTCGCCAGGCTGAAATTGACAAAGAAAAGGCGAACCGTAACTATCAGCAAGCCAAGCAAAATTACCTCCTCAAAAAGAAGCAGGCAGGAGCTAGAATGCAGAATATGTCGGTATCGCTTTCCCAGGAACAAGATGGCCTAAAACAAGCTCAGCAAGTGTTAGGACAATTCCAGATTCTAGCGCCAGAAGATGGCATGGTCATTTACGTGCGCGATTGGTGGGGGAACAAGCAAACCGTAGGCTCTGTCATAAATATTTGGGGCGATCCTGCCATAGCCTCCCTGCCCGATCTTTCAGTAATGATTTCTCGCACCTATGTAAACGAGGTAGATATTCGCAAAATAAAGCAAGGGCAAAATGTTAAAATTGGATTGGATGCCTTTCCAGAAAAAAAGATGACAGGCAAAGTGGTCACTGTAGCCAATGTAGGTGAGCAAAGACCCAACTCCGATGCCAAAGTATTTGAAGTAAGTATTCAGGTAAGCGAAAAGGATACCACCCTCCGCCCAGCGATGACGACTAGCAATAATATTGTGGCTACCGTTCTCAAAGATGTCTTATATGTTCCCTTAGAAGCGCTTCATTCACAAGGCGATAGCATCACCTATGTCTTTAAGAAAGAGGGAACTAGCTTTATCAAACAGCAGGTAAAAGTAGGGCAGAACAACGATAACGAGGCAGTCATTCTGGAAGGAGTAAAAAAAGAAGATTTTGTCTTCCTGTCAGTCCCAGGTAAGGCCGATGACCGCACGATAGTCTTGCTGCCTTCGCAGGCTCGGACGCCTAAAAAACCAGCTTCTACCCTTTCAGTCCGCAAATAAAATGTTAGAAAAGTATTTAGTTAACTTCGGGATAGCTTTTGAGGCTATCCAGGTAAATAAGCTACGTTCGCTGCTCACAGCATTGGGTATTATTTTTGGCGTTGCGGCTGTCATTGCTATGTTGGCCATTGGCAACGGTGCCCAACAGGAGATTTTGGAGCAGATTAAGCTGGTGGGAGTGAATAACATTGTCATTACGCCCATAGTAGAGCAAAAGGAAGAGAAGTTGGCCGAAGGCGCGGCGGGCAAACCGGAAAAGAAGAAATTTTCGCCTGGACTTACACTAGCCGACGCGCAGAGCTTACAACAAATGATTCCGAACATTTCCCGTATCAGTCCGGAAATTCTATTGGAGACGTATATCGTCAAGGATGGCATTCGCCGATCGGCCAAATTGGTAGGAGTAGAACCAAACTACTTCCAGTTGGCCAACTTCGAATTATTTGACGGAAAAACATTTAATGAACACCAACTAACGCAGGGAGAACAGGTGTGCATTATTGGCAAGGGAGTGCAAACCAAGTTTTTCAGCAAAGAAAATCCCTTGGGCAAATACATTAAATGCGGGCAGCACTGGCTCAAAATCGTAGGCGTGCTGCAAGAGCGTGTCATTACTACCAATTCGTTGGCTAAGTTAGGTATCCGCGACTACAATATGGATGTGTATGCCCCGCTCAAAACAGTATTGATCCGGTATGCCAACCGAGCAGTCGTGACCCAGTCTATGATCAAAGCAGCTCAGCAGCAAAACGGAAACCAGCAGATGGAAGGAAAAAAAGCGCACAACTATCACCAACTGGATAGGCTTGTGATACAGATGAGTGAAACGGAGTACCTCACGACTACTTCTGAGGTAATTTCCCGGATGCTGCAACGCCGGCATTATGGCTTAGTAGACTATGAAATCAGCATCCCCGAACTATTGCTCAAGCAGCAGCAGCGAACAAAGGACATATTTAATATGGTGCTTTTTTCCATTGCTGCCATTTCATTGCTGGTTGGTGGTATTGGCATCATGAACATCATGTTGGCCTCGGTGTTGGAGCGTATCAAGGAGATTGGTCTGCGGTTATCAGTCGGAGCGAAAAAAACAGACATCATCTTGCAGTTCCTGATCGAATCGACGCTCATCAGCCTTTCTGGTGGTATTATTGGCATTATTTTGGGCGTTGTCTTAGCAGTAATGATTGCCCGCCTGGCCGAAATCCCGACCATCATTTCGCCATTTTCCATTGTTATTTCCTTTGGTGTATCCACCTTCGTGGGCGTTGTGTTCGGTCTGGCACCCGCCCGCAAAGCTGCCAACCAAGACCCCATTACCTCACTCCGTTACGAGTAAGGCGATAGTAGTTAGGGATTAGGTTTTAAACCAATCTATTACTGAAGACATACCCAACAGAATGATGCTTGTGCTTACTATATAGCCAAGCATCATTCTGTCAAGCTTATCATTTTACAATCATTCCATTCTAATTCTTTCCAGTATGTTTTACCGATTCCTATTTTCAATGGCGCTTTGTCTGATGTGCCTTTGTGCTAGCCTCACTACCCAGGCCCAAGAGTTAGATTCGCTTCAGCCAGCCACGGTGCTTACTTTAAAGGAAGTAATTGATATGGCTAAAATGCAGTCGCCAGCGTATTTCCAAGCCAAAAACTTTCGGGAAAACCAGTACTGGCAGTGGCGAACGTATAAATCTAATTATCTGCCTCAATTGGTGTTAGAGGGAACCTTACCATATTATACCAAAGCGTATAACCAGATTTTGCAGCCAGATGGCAGTATAGAGGTGCCTCTACAACATTATTCCAACGCAAATTTAAATCTTTCGCTCAATCAGAACGTGAGTCTGACTGGCGGCCAGTTTTTTGTCGATACGCGATTAGAACGCTATGATAACTTCCGCACTGACAATAAAGGTCCTAAATACATCTATAGTACGCTACCGGGGCGTATTGGATACCGGCAACCGATTTCTCGATTTAATGCGCTGTCTTGGGACAAGAAAATAGAACCACTCAAATACGAAGAGTCACAGAAGCAATACGTAGAAGAGCTGGAAACCATGGCTGTTACTGCTACTAACCTGTTTTTCAATCTGCTGTTAGCCCAAAATAACCTGGCCATGGCGCTGAAAAATCAGGCCAATAACGACACCATTTATAAAATTGGCCAGGGACGGTATAACTTGGGAAAGGTGGCCGAGAATGAACTCCTGCAACTAGAATTAGCGCTCATGAATGCCAGCCAGGAGGTATCTCAAGGGCGTTTGGATGTAGAAACCAGTACCTTACGACTGAAAATTTATATTGGCTTGACGGGCGATCAACGGGTGCAGTTATTGCCACCAATAACCATTCCTGAACATAAACTAGATGAGACTGTGGCTATAGCGGAGGCCCGAAAAAACCGGCAGAGTGTCATTGCTTTTAAAAGGCGGGTGTTAGAAGCTGAAAGAGACGTAGCTCAAGCCAAGGGCGATAATGGGTTGAATGGTGATCTGATAGCCACCTATGGTGTGAGTGGTACCTCCTCTTCTCTGAACAACTCTTATGCAAATACCGTAAGCCAGCAAATGGTTCAGGTGGCATTCCGAATGCCGATTCTGGATTGGGGAAGGTCTCGTTCTATCAGAAAAACAGCTTATGCGAAGTATGAACAAGTCAAAAATACCGTAGCGCAGGACGAACTGAACTTCGATCAGGAGGTATACACGCAGGTAAAGCAGTTTGAAATGTTGCGCGAACAATTGAAAATTACCCGAAAGTCAGACGACATTGCACAGAGACGTTACGACATTTCCAAAAACCGCTATTTGATTGGTAAAATTGGCATTACCGACCTCAATATCGCCCTGACTGACAAAGACAAAGCAAAGATCGTATACGTGCAATCGCTGCGTAACTTCTGGAATTCCTATTACAGCGTCCGGAAGTTAACTCTCTACGATTTTGAAACCAACAGTCCCATTTCCCAGCCTGGTTACCGCGATTAAGCCTTTGCGGCTAAAGAATAGGTAAAGATGGTCAAGCGCTATTTTTTCCCTATCATTGCCAGAAGATGCCTATGAAATGCCTGTCCGCTAGCCAAACAGGATAATCACTTCATAGGCTAAGCCGCTTTTATGGAGCAGAAACCACCCTTTTGGAAGAAAATCCGCACTGTTCTAAGCAAGCCCAATGTGGTGCTGGGCGCTTATATATTGATCACCATTGTGGCCAGTATAGCTGAACTGGCCAAGGGCGCTAGCCTGACGGAAGGGCATTTGTATACACATTACAACAACTACATTATTTTCAAACAGTCTTTTTTCCACTTGTTGGGAAACCAGGATTTGTATGTCTTGTATCCCAACGAGCAATGGGATTTGTATAAATACAGCCCCACTTTTTCCGTATTTATGGGTCTGCTGGCTTACCTTCCCGACTACGTGGGGCTTATAGTCTGGAATCTGATCAATTCGCTTACATTGTTTTTTGCCATCCGTCAACTGCCCATCGCTAATGAAAAGATAAAGGTGGCTATGCTTTGGTTTGTGCTACAGGAAACGCTGACTTCGATTCAGAACTCACAAAGCAATGCCCTGATGGCGGGGCTGATTATAGTCGCTTTTAATTTTCTGGAAAGGAAAAATATGCTGCTGGCTTCGCTGTGTATTGTCCTCACTGTTTATATCAAAATATTTGGGCTGGTGGCATTTGCTTTGTTCTTGCTGTACCCGCGCAAGCTGGCATTTATAGCATATTCGGCTGGCTGGGTAGTGGTTCTGGGCTTGTTTCCGCTACTTTTTATTTCAATAGACCAGTTACAGTTTTTGTACCAAAGCTGGATTAATATGCTGGCAGCCGACCACTCCGCCTCGCTAGGCTTATCGGTGATGGGTTGGCTGGATTCCTGGTTCCATTTGCCCGTATCTAAAAATATCGTCGTGTTAATAGGGGCGCTTTTGTTCTGCCTCCCCTTGCTCAAGTGGAAATCATATTCAGACCCGCTTTTCCGGCTGTTGATGCTCGCTTCCGTCTTGCTGTGGATCATTATTTTTAATCACAAGGCCGAATCGCCGACTTTTGTATTGGCCATCAGTGGCGTGGCTGTCTGGTATTTTTCGCAAGAACGTCGAACCGAAAACCTGGTTTTGCTCTGCCTGGCCTTTGTGTTTACCAGCCTCTCTCCCACCGATTTATTCCCGGCTTATCTGCGCGAACATCTGGTATTTCCCTACGTTTTGAAAGCAGTTCCCTGCATTCTGATCTGGTTCAAATTGATATACGATATGCTCTTTAATCAGCCTGAGAGCAACAAAATCCTTTCCCCTGCCTTATGAACGATATCTTATGGAAGTTTATCAAATTCGGTTTAGTAGGATTTTCGGGTGTGGGCATTGATTTTGGCATTACGTACTTGAGCAAAGAGAAGTTAAGAATACCCAAATATGTGGCCAATAGCCTGGGTTTTGCCTTTGCCGTTACTACTAACTTTCTGTTGAACCGCATCTGGACGTTCCAAAGCACGAACACCTTAATATGGATACAATATTCCAAGTTTATACTTGTCTCTTTGGTCGGATTGGCCGTTAGTAATGGACTCATATACCTACTGACTGAAAAGAAGAAGCTCAATTTTTACTTGTCCAAAGGCATCGCTATCGTGGGGGTAATGGTGTGGAATTTTGCTGCCAACTACCAATTCACTTTTCAGGCTTAGGAATGATGGCCTCCTTGTATGTTGCTGCAATACTTGAGTAAATTGGGCTTTTAGCAAGATACACCCAAGCATAGCCAGCAGCTTGTACGCCTATTGGAGTAATAAGCCTTTTTAAACTAGTTTAACCTATAAATAAGGCAACGTAAAAATTAGTGTTACGTTTACCTACTTAATGGTTTTTACTTAAAAATCATGTATTTTACCTATCAAGCACATCCTTAAATAGAACATACACTATTTCACTCAACAACCTATCGCATGAATAAGCTCCATTGTATATTGCTAGTAGATGATGATTATGCTAGCAACTTTCTTTCGCAGATAATTATAGAAAGTGCGCAGTTCGCCGACCATATCCACTTGACTCAGAATGGCGCCGAGGCACTGGAATTTCTTCAGGAAAGGTTTGATGAATATCCTAACGCTGAGGGGTCTGCTTGCCCTGAGCTAATTTTGCTGGATATTAACATGCCTGTCATGGATGGATTTGAATTTTTAGAAGAGTTTGATAAACTACCCCTTGTAAGAAAGAATAATATTTCTATTGTTATGCTTACCTCTTCTAACAATAGAATAGACATGGAAAGGGCGAAACAATACAATGTGACCGCTTATTTATCTAAACCGCTTACGGAAGAAAAAATAAAAAACTTAGTTATAAGCTAAATAGACCGACTGTTTTTATATGTTTAAACGCCATTCTTAAGCCTGCTAAGCTACATTAGCGGGCTTTTTTATTGCCTTCAACAAAAGTCTGCTAATGGTCATAACACGCTCACTATCAGATTACAATTACTAAAAGATCAATTTTTTATGGCAGAGTGTTTACTTTTTTCGGTAAATGCTAACTTAAGTCAGTAGTTAAGCAGCACTCAATTCCTGTTGGCCTTTCTATTACAACCATCATAAGTACAGCTATTGGTCAATTTGGATAAGAGGCAGGCAATCACATTTGATTTTTTGTAATAACTTAAAATCCCTCTTGTGTAATGATGTTTCCCGTTTCATCCATTCATTGTTCATAAACCTTTCTAATTTCGATTGAAGGAATAAAATTAAGTTAAACAGCAAAATTTTCTACTGCTATGGAAGATACAAAAGCCACTAAACAAGAACTATTAGCCAAACTTCAGGAATTAGAACTGCGCTTAAAGGCAATGGAGTTAGAAAATAAAGAAGTCCACGATATGAATGAAGTATTAGTGGAGTATTTCAAAAAGCTGGAACGCAAGTACGAACGTTCAGTAAAACGGGAATTAAGCTATCGTGAAATGTTATTCGTATTTAACCACCGCGAGGCTAGCGAGCTAATTATGGACTTTATCAGCGAACGTGGCCTGAAAGTGCAATATGCCAGCCACCATAACTTCCGTAGCAACTAAGTACGGTTGCTAGCGGACGAGTCGATGTTTTTCGACCTGGTTACCCACCCAGTCAGGATATTTTTCATGCGGCTGGTTGCCTGTCCTGCCGCTTCCACACCCGACTTGATCGTATTGACTCCGGCATTCTTGGTGGCTCTCACAAGAGCTCCCACTACTTGTCCGGAAGTTTGTACTACGATAGATTTCAACATAACCGAAGCCTCCCGATAAGCCGCTTTTCGTGCCCTTTTGGGCTCAAAAGGCTCTAGCGCACTACAATAACGCTTCGCTAGCACGCCAATCCGTAAAGTCAGGAATGCATTGATCGTGCCCTCCATCAGCGAATCGACCACGGCACTGCTAACTGACCCAATGAAAGGCACCGATTTAAGCGCTGAGTTTTGTACGACCGTTCCAATAACGGGTTCCAATTGTTCGGTCAAATCTATCTCTTCAATTTGCGCAGCCAGAAAAGTGACCGTGCCTACATTGGCATAGAGTGCAATGAGATCACGCGGGGCAGGTCTCTGATAGTATACCTGGGCTATATTCCACACCATCTTTGTATTGGTAATCAGCACCATGAGCGCATCTAACTTACCATTTTGTGAAATAGAAGTCGTAAGAAACACACTTTTGGCTGTCCGCTGAATAATCTCATCTGCTTTTACGTGGAGCAAACCCAACGCACGTTGTAGGCCTTCTACTTCACTATAATCCAGCTCCGCAGCAGCCAACAGGCGGTTTTTGGCCAAACGACGGCCTAGCTTCTGCAAGTAAATCGCCTTACCGGCTTCATCTGCCGGGTGTTTTAGTGCTTTGGGCAACCGATAATACAACAGTACAGGAGCAGCAAACAAGGCTGCAAATACCAATACCAAGCTCCACAAAACCACTTGACCCAGCCCTGAATTGATCGCTGTGGCAAATACATATGCCTGTGCTACCTGATTGAACACAAACAACACAAAAGCGCCTATCACGAGAATTCCGACAGCCAACAGTAAAAATTGAATTTGCTTTTTCATACGTAAAGACCACTTTCTGAAATACCAATAAGCAGACGTCTCTCTTTACGTAAATGATTTAGATAAGGTATAGTAGCGCCGATTCTATCCGGCAACTTGACAACCCCGTAAGCCGTACATACAAGTTCAATGCTATTGTGCTACAATTATCTTATTCATCCACACCTAAAAAGAGATAGTATGAAAACGATAGAAAGGAACCACCTAAAGCTTGCTTACAGCGAAGTTGGAAAGGGAGATTTCACCTTACTGTTTGTACACGGATCTTTTATTAACCAGGACTATTGGCATGAACAGGTTAGCTTTTTTAAGTCTACTTACAAAATAGTTACGCTTGATTTAGCTGGGCACGGCCAATCGGGCAACAACCGCGATGCCTGGACGATACAGGAGTTTGGCGAAGATGTAGCAGCGGTTATCCAAGCGTTGAATCTAAAGAATGTGATCCTGATTGGGCATTCCATGGGAGGAGATGTGATTCTTGAGGTAGCCCTTAAATATCCGCAAGCCATTATCGGCTTTATTGGCGTTGATTACTTTAAAAACGCTGGAACACCTCCATCAAACGATGTGCAAAAGCAGTTGGATCAAATACTTAACAACCTTCAAAATGACTTCTCTAATACTTCGGAAGCCTACGTCAGGCAAGGTTTGCTAACCCCAGCTACTGATAAAACCCTTGCTGACCGAGTTGTGACTGCCTACCGCAATGCGAATCCTAACATGGGCTTTCAAGCAATTGCTTCGCTTTTTTCCTATGCGCTTCGAGAAAGAGAATTGATGCAGCAATTGAAATGGAAGATGTATCTTATCCAGGTAGACTATATGCCAACGAATGAAGAGCCACTGAAAAAATACGCGGGTGCCGGGTATGAAATCTTGCCACTGCAAGGCACCTGCCATTTCCCAATGCTAGAAAAACCAGTAGCGTTTAATCGCTTATTACAAAACGCCATCGAAAAGATTAGTGCAGTACAGCAAAGACGGCAACCACAATAGTTATTTGGCTACGAAGCCTCTTGTACTGAATGAACGTATGGGAGGCTTTCCTTAGTTAGGGGAGACTTTTTATACGAGTTACGAGTAAAAAAACAGAGTCATATGCACGACCAACTAAAAGAAGAGCTTTCTAAATATGCACAACTGACAGACGAGGAATGGGAATTTGTGAAAGCAAGGTTCTTTTATCAGGAAGTAAAGAAAGGCAGTTTTTTCCTTCAAGAAGGGCAAACATGTCGAAAGATGGGCTTTGTAGTGATAGGGCTTCTGAGAACCTATAGTACCAATGAGCAAGGCGATGAATTAACCACCCATTTTGCTCACACCCATTCATATGCGGTTTCCTTTTATAGTTTAAAAAATCAAATGCCTTCCTTTGAAAACATTAAAGCCGTAGAAGATACCCAACTGCTGATAATAGACTATAGCGATCTTCAGGACTTGTTTAGCAGTTTTCCCAAATGGGAGGCCATTCACAGAAAAATCATTGAAAACGCCTATGCCTGTCTGGAAGAAAGAAATTACATCTTGCAAACCATGTCGGCAAGCAAAAAATATGAATTACTCATACAGAAGGCGCACCCGGATATTATTCAGAAGGCTCAACTAGGCCATATTGCCTCGTATCTTGGCATAAAACAAGAAACCTTGAGTCGGATCAGGAAAAGTTTAGCGCAGCCCATTTTTTGACATTTATCAAATAGGAGCCGTTTAAGGCTGCGCATCTTTGTCTTCCACTCGATCAAAACAGATAATGAAGACGTTGATTATTAATGGTCATCCCAATCAAAATAGCTATTGCGCAAAACTGGCAGAAACCTACTATGAAGCCGCACAACCGGCTAGCGGAGAAGTTCGGCTGTTGAATGTAGCAGACTTCAATTTTGACCCCAATCTAAGTAACGGTTATAAGAACAATACCCTGGAGCCTGATTTGCAGGAATCGCAAAGGTTAATACTTTGGAGTGAGCATATGGTGTTCGTCTATCCTACCTGGTGGTGGACAATGCCCGCTTTGCTCAAAGGATTTATTGACCGGGTGTTTGTTCCTGACTTCGCCTTTGCTTACAAGAAAGGAAATCCTATCGCCGAAAAACTGCTGAAAGGCAGAACTGCTACTTTAATCGTGACGATGGATAGCCCGCAGTGGTATTATCGTTGGTGGATGAAAAATGCGGGGCACTTCGTGATGAAACAGGGCATCCTGGCTTTCTGCGGCATTAAAACCACCAAAATCATTTCCATCGATAACCACAATAAGCTGACGGAAGCGCAGCGAAACAAATGGCTGGAGAAAGTGGCCGCGCTAGCCAGAAAAAACCGGACGCCATCAGGCAGTATTCCAATAGAAGCCTGACGGCATTGGCGCCACCAAACCATTGACTGCCTATGCTGGCTTGCTGCACCGCGCTAATTTTTCTGTAAATTGCTTGCTTCTTGTGTCATTCTATGCACCGATTGAAAGCGCTGTTGCAGAAAAAAATACTCATACTATTCCTGGGACTGGCGCTATTTTTTGGGCTTGGAGCCTGGCTGTTAGACTTTCTTTTTCCGCTGCCGCCAGCACCCGCCTATTCTACCCTCATTACCGATCGCCGGGGAGAAGTCCTGCACGCCTTCCTCAGCCACGACGACAAGTGGCGCATGAAAACGGAGCTGAGCGAAATTATTCCTGATCTCAGGAAAGCCATTATTCATAAGGAAGACCGGTATTTTTATGTGCATCCGGGCGTGAATCCCATCGCAATCGTGCGGGCTTTGGGCAATAATCTCTTGCGACGAAAAACCACGTCTGGTGCTTCCACCATCACGATGCAGGTAGCGAGGCTGATGGAGCGGTATCAGAAAGGGGCCAGAGAACGCAGCTACGGCAATAAGCTGGTGGAAATGTGCAGGGCTTTGCAATTGGAGTGGTACTATTCTAAAGACGAGATTTTACAGCTGTATTTGAACCTGGTTCCTTATGGCGGCAATGTGGAAGGAGTGAAATCTGCCGCCTTGCTTTACTTCGGTCGATTGCCCAACCAACTGAGCCTGGCCCAAATTACTGCACTGGCTATTATTCCCAACCGGCCTACCTCGCTCTACCTGGGCAGGCAAAATGGCCGGATTACGGTAGAACGCAACAAATGGCTCCGAAAATTTGGCGCACAAGGCGTTTTTGCCACGACTACAGTGCAGGATGCGCTAGCCGAACCCCTGGAAGCCAAGCGGACAGAACTGCCACACATTGCACCCCACCTGGCCTACCGCCTGAAACGCCAGTACCGGGATATAGCCACCTTACTAACCACACTTGACCGGGGCAAACAGGACAAAGTACAGCAACTGGCCTATAACTATCACCGCCGTTTGCGTAACCTGAGCATCTATAACCTAGCAGTACTGGTGGTAAATAACCGGACTCACCAGGTAGAAGCGTACGTGGGTTCGCCAGATTTTACTGATCTAGACCATGGCGGACAGGTAGACGGCATCCGGGCGATACGGTCACCGGGAAGTACGCTAAAACCGCTGGTGTATGCCACGGCTTTCGATGAAGGACAACTGACGCCTAAAACCGTTCTGACGGATGTGCCTACGGACTTTCACGGATACCAACCCGAAAACTACGATCAGAAATTCAACGGAAAAGTGACTGTAGAGAAAGCTCTGACCTATTCGCTCAATATTCCGGCAGTGAAAGTATTGGATCGGCTAGGCCTTCCTTTGTTTATTAAAAAGCTCAAACAAGCCAATTTCCGCCAGATTCAACGTGACGAAAGTAAGCTGGGGCTTTCGGTAATTCTGGGTGGTTGCGGAGTAACCTTAGAGGAGTTGACCAACCTATATTCGGCCTTCGCCAATCAGGGGCGGTACGTAACTGCTTCGTACATTCCTCAGCAAAAGGCGGCTAAGCCTTTTCAGGTTGTATCAACCGCCGCAGCTTTTGTAACGACTGAAATGCTGACCCAAGCCATCCGCCCCGATTTACCCAATAACTACCAGAGCAGTGCCCACGTGCCGAAAATCGCCTGGAAAACCGGCACGTCTTATGGCCGCCGCGATGCTTGGAGCATTGGGTATAATGCCACGTACACGGTAGGCGTTTGGGTTGGCAACTTCACGGGCGATGGCGTGCGTGAGCTTTCCGGAGCTGATATTGCGACGCCTTTGCTGTTCCATATCTTCAATTCCATTGATTATAATTCGGCCAACCAATGGTTTAGCCCACCCAAGGATTTGAAATTCCGCTTGGTGTGCAGCGAAACCGGCAAGGTGCCCAACCACTTCTGCGATAACCAGGTGGTAGATTATTTCCTTCCGCTGGTATCGTCGCCACAGCCTTGTGACCATTTGCAGGAAGTAACCACTGCTGCGGACGAATCCTTTTCTTATTGCACCAGTTGCCGACCAGAGGCGGGTTATGCAAAAAAGCTATTCAAGCGCCTGTCACCCGAGTTGATTGCGTACTACGAGAGCGAGGGAATCAGTTACCAGAAAATACCAGCGCACAATCCGCGCTGCACCCGCGTGTTTGCCGACCAGGCACCCGCCATTGTTTCGCCAGCCGAAGGGCGGGAATATTTGGTTGATAAGAAGGAACCGCCGCAGTTGATGCTGGCCGTCAATACCGACCACGAGGTGAAGCTGGTGTATTGGTATATCAATGACAAATTTTACAAAACGGCCAAAGCCAACGAAAAAGTATTTTTCACACCTGGGAAAGACACGCGCAGCCTAGGCTCCATCAAAATATCGTGCAGCGATGACAAAGGACGAAACTCCGATATCAGCATTAAGGTCGTGGAGGAGTAGGGTTGGATGGGATGGGATGGGATGTGTGGGCTGGTGGGGACACCATAGCCGTCAGGCTAAGCCTTGTAAAGGGGGTATTAAATTATTAACCTTGTTTGATGGAAGCAAGCTTTGATCTGTCTTTGTTAGATAAACAAGATATGTTTACCAATTTAGAAGTCTTTTTAATGATGCAGTTTTGGAAAAGCGCGCACGTGACAGCCGCTTTATCGAGCGAAGCACCTCTAAGCTGAGCGGTTGGATGTTTATCCAACTGCATTTATTGATGCAAGGTAATGGGAAAGACTTCAGTCTCACGGATATGTGTCATGAATTATCTGACCGTTACGGCATTGAACTCACTAAGCAGTCTTTAGATGAGCGGTTTAATACCTATGCCGTTCAATTTATGCGGCAGAGCTTTGAATATATCTTTTCTCAAACCCTTCGCTTGCCAGCCCCTACCCATTCGCTTTTCCAACGGGTGATTCTGACCGATGCCACCAGCTTTCAGTTACCCGCCCATTTAGCCAGTTTCTATCCCGGCAATGGCGGAGATACGGGCGGGGCTTCCATCAAGATTCATCAGCAATATGAGTTATTAACGGGCTCCGTGGTTAAACTAGCCATCCGGGCGGGCAAGGAAAATGATGCGGTTTTTCTGCAAGAAATGGATTATGCCCGGGTGGGGCAAGAATTACATTTAATGGATTTAGGCTATTTCAAACTGGCTCATTTACAGGCCTTACAGCAAGGCGGTGGTTTTTTTATCAGTCGGTACAAAACCGCCACTAACGTGTTTATTAAAACTGAGCAAGGCTTTACTCGGCTGGATTGGCCCAGTGTTCTGGCGCAGGTGGAAGTGGGTAGTACCCTGTCCGAGGTGTATCTCGGACAGGGAAAACTTAAAGTCCGGCTCATTATCCAGAAGGTCCCCTCAGAGGTACTCACCAAACGGTTGGTGAAACAACAGCGCAAACAAGCCAATCAAAGTAAAAGTGGCAAGGCAATTTGGCAGACCAGTGACATAAAAAAGCAACTCTTGGGCTATAACCTCTTTATTACCAATACCACCCCAGAACAACTTTCCCCTCAGCAGGTGCAGCAGTATTACCAACTACGGTGCGGTTCCCCGCCGGGACAGATTGAACTGCTGTTCAAGATTTGGAAGAGTATACTCCAAATCGACCAAGTGGGGAAAATGAGCATCTTTCGCTGGGAATGTTACCTGTACAGTCGCTTAATGGCGATTATTCTTTCTTCTCAGGTCCAGACACTGCTAAAAGGGTATCTAACAGAAACCTATCAGTTTGAGATGAGTGAATGGAAAGTGATGAAATATTTTAAAAAAAAAGTCCTCTCGCTAGTGCAGGCCTTTAACAAAGGTTTCAAAGCAGTCAGAAAGTGGTTTAAGCACATTTTCAAGAGGATCATAAAAGTGGCTAGAAAAGAGAAACGAAAAACCAAACAGGGAAGCCTTAAACCTTCCCCAAGAGATATTTTATTCCCTTAGCCTGACTGCTATGGTGGGGACACCAGCCACGGGGAAGAAAAACCTATTGAGTGAGCTAATCGGTTTTCTTGCTTGCATTTGACAGATGGGCTTGATGAAACTTCCCGTCTGGACTTTTATTTCTACCCATCATAAACAAGGGTCTTCCATCTGCCGCATCAATGATGAAATAATTGTAGATTGGTATCCCTTGAAATTCCGCACCTGCTGGAATGATCCAGATGTAAGCATAGTCGGCCTTTTTCTCGGTGATAATAGCATCTGCCTTCTCCTCCGAAACTACTTCGTACGAATACGAATAGTATTTTGCCATCTCCCTGCCTTGAATCGTTTTTTGCAAACCATTGCTTATCAGTGGTTCCAGCAACATTAGCTTTTTAGTCTTCAATTTTGATTCTCTTTTTTCGATATCCTCCTTCAGGGCCGAAAGGCTGGTAATGTTCTTGTCCAAGCAATCGCTGAGCTGGTTTTCTAGGTTTTGCACCATAAAAGTGAGTGAACCCAAAGCAACCCCGAGGTATGGAAGATAAGATCGCACAATTTCCTTTTTGGGACTGGCCGCATGGGTAATTTCCAACGCGGGCGAACCTCCTTCCCTAGACAGGTGATATGCCCAAGCCTGAGGGGAATTGAATCTGGACTTGGGATTATTTGAGTAAAAATCATTCATTTTATAATTTCGCTCGATAACGGTTTCCATGATGGCATACTTACCATTCTTTTCTTCCTTCAGTTTTTTTGCTTCGTCCGAGGAAACAAATTGTACTTCTCGGGAAAAATCCCACTCTTTCTGGACAGCTTGCTTCATGAACGCATTAAACATCTCGATGCTGGCTTCATAGTCACGCAGTTCTTCTGGCTTTTTGCTCAGCTTCTTGAGCGTCTTTTCGTCTTTTTCCTTAAGGACGACGGCCAAGATACTTTCTTTAATAGCTTTTGCACCAGCTTTATCCGAAGTGGTAAAGGAAGGCTGTGCAACAAGCGGCGTAATATAGAACAGGCTACTCATGACAAAGAGTACCAGACATTTTCTCATAGCGAAATATTGTTGAAGTAAATTCTTAAGTATAACCGAGGCAAATTAGAAATTAAAATCCGCTTTTGACATAGTAATGAGAAGAAAGGCAAGATTCTAATTTGTTACTCTAAGCACTAAAAGTTATGTTATTCACTTCTTTAATGTCTGATTATTACTGTGGAGCATTTTCCTCTATCTTTCTTCCATTTCTGTCAATATAGAACCAAGTTGGGCTTTCCATCTTTTGGTGTTCGTCATCCTTATTTTCACTTACCAATTCACAATCGAAAGTCACTTTAGCCTTTCCATCGGAGAATGGATTAGCGCATTTAAACTGTGGTTCAATAATTATTTTTCCAATCGTATTGGCAAATCCAATTTTTCCGTCTCTTTCAATTCTAAATAACCCTTCTGAAATGAAGTCAGGGCCAGCATCAAACCAATAAACTTCAAAAAGCCTCTTGCCATGTTGATTTATTCCGATTAATTAATATTTGTCTGCATTGTTTTCTATGACAATGCCAAATGTTACAATTGTGTCGGTGAAACTATGACTAAACTTTCCAAAAGGGATTATTGTATCTCCTTGCTGATTTACATAGCCAAACTCTTCTCCCAATGCATATTGGCCTTTTGTGACTCTAAAAAGCGTATCCTGTGGATGAAAGTCAGAAATAGTTGAATAGTCATTGTTAGGTAGTTCTGGCTTCTGTCTATCAGCGCAAGACATGAATGCCAGAATTGTCAATATGATTAGAGTTTGTCTCATGTTTAATATAGATAGTTCCTCTGCCACTCAATTCCGCATACAGACAGGTTTTATATTTTTCTAATAGGGATGGTTGTTGGGGGGTATTTTTCATTGATTTCTTTGCCATTCCAATTCCGGCTTCAGCTTGCGATTTCCAAGTTCAGAATATACTTCAACACCTTTATCATTCATAAAGTCATCTGCCGAATAAATATCCGTACTATAGGCATCAAGAAATTTCTCAAATTTCCATCTGACTAGTCTACCTGAAGAATTCAAATAAGGTTTAGCGTAGCTTTCAAGGGATTTCAAAAGCTTTTGCTGGGCATCTTCTTGATCAAGTGCACAAATCAACATAATTCTATCTTCATACCCTTGCATTCCTCCCTTTGCATTCTCGATCTGGATGGCAAACCTGGCTTTTATGCTCCAGAAGCAAGGCATTACCTCTTCTTCTTTTTCTTCCATTTCTTCAATTGAGACAATGGAAATATGTGCTCTAAACTCTTTTTGGATTAGTTCCCAAACCTGATTCAAAGGCAATTCTGTCTTGATACCTCTTGGCCGGATAGAAGATCCTAATCTTTCAAAAGGAATCTGTTTGAGTATTAATTTCACTTCATTGAATTCATCACGGAAGGTTTTAGCAATTATTTTCCTTCGCTGTGCTGTCGTAAATTGAATGATTGACTTATAATCGGGATATGATAAATGTATCTTGATAACAGCCTTGTTTTTCAGATTTTTTATATTCTCCTCTGTTAGATTCCAATCTTCAAGCCCTGTTATTTTTCTTTTCATTGTCTGATTTTTTGATACCTTCTACTTGGAGTTAACAGCTTTCAGCAAATGGTATAGTAGGCGGAAAGTTGTAAGTGAGAAAGTGATCCATTAAGGCAGCTGAAAATCGAACACAATATCGTTCATGCACTTGAAATGGCCTTTAGGACACGCTTTGAAGCCGATTTTTGAGCAAGGCCGGCAGCTTAGCTGGTTGTTTTCCAGGGACACAAATTTAGTCTGGTAAGGATACATGCCCAGCAAGGGCGTGGTGTTGCCCCAAATAGCATAAATAGGTTTGCGGAAGGCGGCGGCGATGTGCATCAGGCCGGTATCGTGGCTGAAGACTACGCTCGCTCGCTTCAAAATGGATGCCGACTGGTTGAGGTTATAGAGGCCACAGGCATTGTAAATAACGGTTTTGCTGCGGGGGTGTGCCAAATCGCCGGTGCTTTCCTGGGGAAATGCCGCTTCAATGTGCTTACCAGCTTCGGCATCCTCCTTGCCTCCCAGCAAAATAATGGGCTGGTTGATTTTTTGACACAACTCAATCATGCGGGGCAGGGGCAATTTCTTGGTGTTATGCTGTCCACCAATGGCATAGGCCACGTAGCTTTTGCGGTGCGTTTCTGGAAGCCAGGCTTTTTCTACAATGTCTTTGTGGGGAATAAAGTATTCTAATCCGAAGTGGTCTTTTTTTACCTGAAAAGTTTTTAGTGTATCCAGATAGCGGTCAACGATGTGCACATCGGGCATGCGGTTTATTTTCAGGTTCACCAGCAGCCATTTCTCGTAATTCAGCTTATTAAAACTGAAGGCTTTCACCCCCAACCGGAGCTTAATGATACGGGTACGCAGGTTGTTGTGCAAATCAATAATATAGTCGTATTGCTCGGCCTGTAGCTGCTGGATAAGTGTGTTCAGGTTCTTATCCAGGTAAAAGCATTTGTCCAGGTACGGGCTGTTCTCTATCAAGGTACGGAACTGGATTTTAGTACAATAATGCACTTCTGCTTCTTCTATTTGCAGTTTGATGGCTCTTACCACCGGCGATGTCAGCACGATATCGCCAATAGAGGAGAAACGCAGAATCAGGAATTTCTTTTTCGGTTCCAAGGATTTTAGCTATTAGTGGTTAGCTGTTAGGTTTTAGTGGTGAGTGGTTGGTTTACTATTTTGCTAAAAGCTAAAAACCTAACAGCTAACGGCTCTTTTCCAGGAAAAACTGCGCTACCTCAGCCAGGGGTAATGCATTAAAAGTCATTTGCTGGGTAAGGCCGCCTTTGCGAGCCACAGCCACGCCATATTTCATATCCTGATAGCCGTTCTTTTCGTGGGCATCGGGGTTGATACTGATGCGAACGCCTTTCTCCAGCGCATATTGAATCCAGCGCCAATCCAGATCCAGCCGCCAGGGGTTAGCATTGACTTCGATCACTACGCCATGTTCCGCGCAGGCATCAATTACGGCCTGGTGGTCGATGGGATAGGCTTCGCGGCGCAAGAGCAGCCGACCCGTGGGATGGCCCAGCATCGTTGTAAAGGGATTTTCGATGGCTTTGATTAGTCGTTGCGTAGCCTTGCGTTCATCCATTTTCAGGTTAGAATGAATGGAGGCGACAATGAAGTCGAAACTAGCCAATACGGTATCGGAATAGTCAAGTGCCCCATCATTGAGGATGTCTGACTCAATGCCTTTGAAGATGCGAAAGGGAGCAAGCCGCTCGTTCAGTGCATCAATTTCACGGTGTTGCTGCTCGATGCGCTCTTCACTCAATCCGTTGGCATAGAAAGCGGTCTTAGAGTGGTCGCTGATGCCCAGGTATTGAAACCCAAGGTCGCGGCAATGCAGGGCCATTTCTTCTAGGCTATGTTTTCCATCGCTGTAGGTGGAGTGGTTATGCAGAATGCCCTTCAGGTCGGGCAGGGTAATCAGTTCGCTAACGGAATGGTCTTTAATCCAGTTGAATTCAAACAACCCTTCGCGCAGCTCAGGAACAATATAGGGCAAGCCAGCTTTTTGGTAAATGGCTTCTTCCGACTCAAACGAACCCGACATAGCCGTTTTTAGCAACGATTCCTTGGTCGTTTCGGCGCGGTAAGAAAGGTGGGCTTTGGCTGCCGAATGGGCAAACAAACGTCCGACAAACTGAGGCTTATTGGCAAAAAACACCTCAATAGCAATGGGTAAGGCCTTGTAATTTCCCCGCCAGGCAAAAGGTGAACTCTGCTTTTCGTCTTGCTGCAAAAGCGGGTGTTGATTGAGCCAGTCGGCTATTTCAGTCGGGGTTTCGGCAGCTACCATCAGTTGAATGCAATCGATGATCTCTAATTTTCGACGTATTTGTCCGCTTTCTGAAACGGTATCAAACTTTTCAAGTAAGTATTTTTTCAGTTCCTCCGAAATGGCTTCTGCCTGAGAGAAGAGCAGTTTATCGGCATTGGCCTGATTGAACAGCAATGACTGCCGGATAGACTCCTGCGTCTTTTCGCCAAAGCCTTTCAATTTGGAAATTTGGTTGTTTTCGCAAGCCAGCAACAGGTCGTGCATATGCTCGATGCCCAATTCCGTCCAGATCGTGCGGATTTTCTTGGCTCCAATTCCCTTAATATCAAACATCTCAATGACACCTTCCGGCGTTTTGGCCACCAAGCCCTCCAATTCGGCAAAGGTTCCGCGGTTGTTAATGTCAACAATCTTAGCCGCCGTACTTTTCCCCACGCCATCCAGCTTTTCCAACTCTGGCAAAGAAAGACCGCTCAGCACGGTATCAGTTTTTTCCAGGTTAAATAAGGCATTCTGATAGGCTTTTAACCGAAAAGGGTTTTCATCGTGCAACTCCAACAGGTTGATGGTGAGTTGGAATAATTTGAGAATGGTTGAGTTTTCCAAGCGTATAAGTAAGGCTAATGGATGTCAGGAATGAGGCGCGGACGCGACCCGGATGTGTAAAAATAGCCAAGTTTATGTTGCTCCGAAAGGCTTGGGAAGAAATTTGACAAAAGGAAAACGAGGCAAAAACAAAGAAGCCTGGTAATGAGCCAGGCATTCTTAATTTCCTTAGTTACATGGATCCGTTATTTTCGTTATTGAGGCACGGACTCCGAAATACTAATGATTGTATCGAAATTGGGTAGATAAAGGTTTCACTATATTGCAGCTGTTTTTATAGTTTTAATATTTATCGTCTCTGTTTTTGTCAGAATGAAAATAGACAGAAGCGAAGGCCATAAAGTAAGATTGTAACCTATGATTTCAAGTAATATTCTGGATAAACCATTTTTCACCTATGCTTTATTCCTGCTATCATTCCTCCTTATTACCGCCGTTGCATACTTCACCTTTCAATCCTCTCTAGCCGTTGCCGAAAATAGCCGCTTAGTTACGCATATTACTCAGGTCGTTGATACCAGTGAAGAACTGCTTGCGCTACTAAAGGATGCAGAAAGTGGACAGCGAGGATATTTACTGATGCAGCAGAAACAATACCTGCAACCGTACGAACAAGCCCAGGCGCAGGTGAGTAAAACATATGATTCCTTGCGGCTACTCACCCAGGAAAACCCTATTCAGCAAAGGCGCTTGCACGATATTAACCATTTGATCAAGACTAAAATGGATGAAATAGTCGTTGCCATTGCGCTCAACGACCGCCAATCGGCAGACGAAGCAGTGGCTTTTGTCCGCGAAGGACACGGCGAACGAACGATGGATGCCATTCGGAAGGGTATTTTTGCTTTTCAACAGGAAGAACTACGGTTGTTGCATAGCCAGGCGCAGCAGTTGGAGAAAAGCCGCCGTTCCACCCTTTACCTGCAAGGCTTTGGTAGTGGGTTGAGCATCCTGTTGCTCGGGCTGGCATTTTTGCTACTCCGTCGAAAGTTATTGCGGGAGCAAATGCTCAACAACGAATTGGAGCTGCGCGTACAGGAAAGAACGGAAGAACTACACGCCAGTCTGGCAGAATTAACGATCATCGGTCAGAAGCAAACTGGCCTGATAGAAACACTAACTATCATACAAGAGGAGCTACAAGCGCAGAAGAAAAAAACGGAAGAAGCCTATGCCATCGTATCGGAAGATAACAAGCGTAAAACTGCTGAACTGCAAGATGCCCAGGTACTACAATTATCCATGTTGCCGCCAGCACCGCCCAATTTTCCGCACCTGGAGGTAAGTATGCACATGCAAACGGCTTCGGAAGTAGGAGGCGATTACTACGATTATACGCTGGACGAGGAGGGGAATTTCACCTTTGCCATTGGAGATGTAACCGGACATGGATTCAAATCGGGTATTCTAGTCGCTACCGCCAAAAGCTATTTCCAATTGTTAGGAGCTAAAAGCACCGGACCGCAAATTCTCCACCGAATTTCGGAGGGAATCCGTAGTATGGCCATCCGCGGCATGTATATGGGATTGACCATTATTAAATTCAAAAAGAACCAGGTCACCATTACCTCCGCTGGCATGCCGCCAGTCATGATTTACCGGCAAGCCAGCCAGGAAGTGGAATTTATTCAATTAGATGGCATATTTCTAGGATTCAATCCTAAGCAGCAGTTCAAGGAAGTAGTCGTGACATTAGAAAAAGGCGATGTGCTGTTGGCTATGTCAGATGGCTTGGTAGAGCAGTTCAACCCCAACCGCGAGCCACTGGAGCACGCCAACATTTGTGCGCATTTCAAGCCTATAGCACAGCAATCTACGCAGGACGTAGTCAATTCACTTATCTGCCTACGGGAGCGCTGGGCAGACACCACTCCTCAAACCGACGATATTTCCTTATTGGTAGTGAAGCTGAAACACTAACCTGCCCTTTGCCCTAATCCATTTACCGAGTAAAGCGATTCACTCACCGAGAGTATTATGGCAAACACCTAATAGTTTACACTAGCCATTTTAATGGAGCTAACTTTCCTTCATCAAACAACATTAACCAGCTCGACTATGAAAATGCTCTCTACTTTCGCCCTATTGTTGCTTCTTACCTCCTCACTTCAAGCCGCTACGGGAGACAAGATTATTGCTACTAAAAGCGAGGGAGAAACATTAAGCAATCCCTCCGTAGTTAATATAAGCACTGCGAAAGCTAGCCAGCACATCTCACTAGTGTTGAGAAGCACCGAGGGTAAAATACTGATGACACAAGAACTTATCGCCAGCGAATCAGCCATTAAAGTAAAACTTCCTACATTACCTGCTGGCCTTTATCTGCTAAGCGCAAAAGGTAGTACAAAAGCACAAACTCAAAAATTTACAATTCGCTAATATCATAGTAGTTAAAAAGACCAGGTGTCTATAAATAAAAAGGGAGCCCTCAAGGCTCTTTTTCTATTTATAGACACCTCCTGCTTTATGCCTGATTATCAACAAGTTTCTTTATATACAATTGTTTATCTAATCAACTAAACCAAGCCCTTTGCTACTAGCCAACAGCTATTTTATCAGAAGTAAACACACCTGAATTATCAATTAAAACATCTTACTCAGAATTAAATTAGTACAAAAGTTATGACTATGTCAGTTTTGCAGCGTTTTTATATAGCTCGACAACCTTATATCCGATAATTACCAACGAAGAAGAAGAAGAAGCCCTATTCATAATGGCAAGCAAAGCTCAATACTCTGTTTTTGTCTTTCATTTATAAATAAGACAACAGCTAAAGGCTAGGTAATATCTAATTTTGATTTTTATTTAATAAGTGCTTATACTTATATTTTATCGACTTACCCCTATATATATAGTACAGGCATTTCTCCTCAATTACGACATTTAATAGAATTACAATAACTTTAGCATAACAACGCACGACAACTTCTATACTTCGTTCTCAAGAGGTACTAAAAAGGCCGAGCGCGAATGGCAAAACTACTTTGGTTAACTATTTAAATATAGTGTTATGAAAAAACTCTACATTCTCACCTTCTGGTTAGTTAGCCTGTCTGCCGCCCATGCGCAAAGGGTATTGCCACTCGCAGAGAAATCAACCTTTGTATCAAAAGACACGATTGCTGGGCAGCCACTTCGAGAAATGCCCTATGTAGAATTGGAGAAGCCTTTTGTACCGAAAGACCCCAACCGAACAGCTACGATACTCTTCCACGTATTAGATAAAGATTATAAACCCTACAGTGGATATAATTTCAAGTTAGAGTACAAAGATTTTGAAGCTGGCATATGGCGTACTTACCGCGATTACGAATATGTGGTAGAATACAATGCCGGTTCTGAGAGGGTAATGCCTATGATTCATCAATTGCCGAATGGGTATTATCGTGCTTGGGCACAATGCCTTATGACCAAGAGCGTTGGAACGGAACCACTCATTTTGGATTTAACCAAAGACGATGAGGAGCCAAGCCAAATCACCATTTTGATTCCACAGAGCCAAACTTGGCTGCCAGAAGCTAAAAAGAGCGAAGCAGAACAAAAGTATGCCAAGGATAAGTAGAAGAGCTATTGTATAGATTTGTTTGCCGTGGATAGGATTATCCACGGCTTTTTTATTGAAAGCGTTTTTTTGATTATCAGCGCACTAGTTAGCAACAATGCCGGTATAGTTGAAAGGCGTAATCGCTCTGAGTTCGCCCTTTACCGATTCACTTACTTGTAACTGAGTAATAAACTGGCCAATGCTATCGGCCGTAATATGCGTATTAGTACGGGTTAGTTCTTTCAATGCTTCGTAAGGTTTGGGGTAGCCCTCGCGTCGTAAAATGGTCTGAATACCCTCGGCCACTACTGCCCAGTTATCTTCCAGATCGGCCTGCATTTGTGCCCTGTTCAACTCAAGCTTACCCAATCCTTTCATCAGTGATTTGAGCGCAATGATCGAATGCGCCAGCGGTATACCAATGTTCCTGAGTACAGTAGAGTCCGTCAGGTCGCGTTGGAGGCGGGAAATGGGCAGTTTGGCCGAAAAATGCTCCAGTAGGGCATTGGCAATTCCCAGGTTGCCTTCCGAATTTTCGAAGTCAATGGGGTTTACCTTGTGTGGCATGGCAGAAGAGCCAATTTCTCCCTCCTTTATTCTTTGCTTAAAATACCCAATCGAGATATATTGCCACACATCCCGGGTAAGGTCAATCAGAATGGTGTGGATACGTTTCAGGTTATCGAACAGAGCCGCCATGTTGTCGTAATGCTCAATCTGGGTGGTATGTCGACTGCGGATCAAGCCCAGCGACCTGTTTACAAACTGGTCGGCAAACCGCACCCAATCGATTTGTGGATAGGCTACATTGTGCGCATTGAAATTGCCGGTAGCACCTCCGAATTTAGCCGAATGTGGTATTAGCGCCATGAGTTTCAGTTGGTTTTCTATCCGCTCACAGAAAACCAGGAACTCTTTCCCTAAAACCGTTGGCGAGGCTGGCTGGCCGTGCGTACGAGCGAGCATAGGCTCTGCTTTCCAGCTTTCTGCCAAGCTATTGAGCCGCGAAAGCACCTCGTCAAGCAAGGGTGCAAACACCATTTGCATGGCTTCTTTCAATAGTAAGGGAATGGCCGTATTATTAATGTCCTGAGAGGTGAGACCGAAGTGGATAAACTCCTGGTACTGTTCCAATCCAAGCTCGCTAAACTTCTCTTTAATAAAATATTCTACCGCCTTTACATCGTGGTTGGTTACCGCTTCCAACTCTTTGATTCGCGTGGCATCTTCCTCCGTAAAGTTCTGGTAAATCTGGCGTAGTGGGGCATACAAGCTGCTATCCAGCGATTGGAGTTGAGGCAGGGGCAATTCGCAAAGAGCAATAAAATACTCCATTTCTATTCGCACCCGGTATTGGATAAGGCCAAATTCAGAAAAATAAACGGCCAGACTCTTTACCTGTTTCCGGTAACGTCCGTCAATAGGCGAAATGGCGGTAAGTGGATTCAATTTCATACGAAGCAATTTGGCACCTGAGGCCAGTTTCAAGAATGAGCCAAACCAATGGGTGGAATGAGTTAGACCACCAGAATTTTGAAGGGCTTGATTTGGAAAGGGTGTAAAATTGTAAAAAATCCGCCACATTATTATAAATACTGGCTGAACAATGCTACGCACACCGATTCGTTATTCTCTGGAAATATGTTTTTACTACCTTTACGCCGTAAAATCAAACTATCTCCGGCGAACAATCAGCGATCAATTCCGTTTATTGTTCACTAATTCACCCGTATAAAAATGAGCAACCGGTATTATCACTTAAAAGTCAAAGAAATAGTCCGCGAAACATCCGATACCATCACCATCCATTTTGAGCAACCTGCTCAACCGATTCCCTACCGACCAGGCCAGTTTCTTACCCTCATTGTCAATATCAATGGAGAGGTGGTGCGACGTTCCTACTCGATGTGCAGTTCGCCGCACGCCGATAAAACGCTAGCCGTTTCGGTGAAAAGAGTGTCTAATGGCAAGGTGTCTAACTTCCTGAACGACAAGCTAAAGTCAGGCGATACGTTAGAGATAATGGAGCCAATGGGTAATTTTTCGCCAAATCTCAATCCCAATTCCCAACGCCATCTGGTGCTATTTGGGGCTGGCAGCGGCATTACTCCCCTGATATCGATTATTAAGTCAGTATTGGCTACCGAAACCCGCAGCCAGGTATCGCTTATTTACGGTAACCGGGATACACAATCCATAATTTTTCGCACGCAACTAGAGGCTTTGCAAGCGCAGTATGGTGGACGCTTCCAGGTTATTCACGTATTGAGTCAGCCCGAAGATAGCTGGAATGGCCACCAGGGACGGCTCAACCAAACCTTGATTCTGAAGTTACTGGAACACTTGCCTAATGTAGAAAAAGCCGATACTGAGTTCTATATGTGCGGCCCCGAAGGATTGATGGAAGAGGCTAAGAAAGCATTGGCCATTATGCACGTACCCAAGGAACGCATCCACAAAGAAAGCTTCCTTGCGTCCACTACGCCTGCACCCGCTCCGGAAGAAGAAGTGGTCAGTAAGGTTATCATCGCGCGTGAGGTAACCGTTATTTACGAAGGCAGTGAGTACAAATTCACCGTTACACCTAAGCAAAGTATACTGGAAGCAGCGCTGGATCAGGATATTGATTTACCTTATTCCTGCCAGAGCGGTATGTGTACGGCCTGCCGAGGCAAATGCCTGTCAGGAAAAGTGAAGATGGATGAAGAGGATGGCCTGTCAGACCACGAATTGAAGGAAGGCTACGTGCTTATTTGTGTGGGACACCCACTGACAGGCAATGTAGTGATTGAGGTAGATTAATCGGTTTTAGACAGACTTCATTCATTGATTTTCCCCGGCTGGATGTTTTGATAGCTAGCCGGGGAAAATCAATACAAGCTTATATAGAGAGTAAAAATACAACCCACTTACTCTCTCCATTATGGCTTTTGCGCTCACCAAGCCATCCTACAAGCTTGCTTTCCGGAGCACTATACTCAAGCCGTAGCCAAAGCCTGCTTAATAGAATCGAAATTGGGCTGATCGCCAGCACTTTCCAGTACTTCAGCATATTGAATGGTACCGTTTTTATCTACAACGAAGGCAGCTCTTTTAGAAACCCCTTTCATGCCCATTACAAAGGTTTCGTACAGACAGCCATAAGCGGTAGACGTTTCTTTGTTAAAATCAGAAAGTAAAGGGAAGTTAAAGTTTTGATCGGCCTTGAATTTACCCAAGGTGAACGGAGAATCCACAGAAATCCCCACTACGCTGGCATTGAGCTTATTATAGTCCACCATATTGTCGCGCATAGAGCAGAGTTCTGCTGTACACACGCTCGTGAAAGCCATCGGAAAGAACAAAATAACCAGATTTTTGTTCTTGTAATCTTCCAGTGAAACCTCTTTTTTATCGGTATCAAACAATTTAAATGAAGGGGCGGCATCGCCTTTGCTCAGTGCCATAGGAGTTTATGAGTTAGAAATTTTAAGAGTATACAGATGGAGAATTGTTAGCAAGAGCGATGTTAGTATAAAAAACACTGAAGAGCAAATCAGCGCTTCCTCTGCTAGCTTAATTCATCGCTGCCCATTCGACCTGTATAACCTAAACAAGCGAAAAAGGTTATGAAAAATCCCTACATGCGTATTGGCTCGATAAATTATTTCACCCTAGGGCAAACGCTTAAAAAACACTAAAGGCTGTAATCAACTTAGGTAGAATCATGACCCTTGTACTAAACCAACCATTGTGTTGCATCATTGTTCACGCAAGGGAAGTAGTTTAGTAGCATTAATTCATACAAACCTTAAATTACTCATGATAAAAACAATCTTTGAGGAACGCCTTATTAGTTGTTACTTGGATGATAGTATTCCGGTTTTAACACATCGCTGGAAAAGCCATGCCACTGCAGAAAAATTCCGTGCTATCTTAATACAATTGAGTGAAACTTTTAAAGAACTTAAGCAGGAATATCCAGACCTTACCTGGGCAGGGGATACGACCAATTTGGGTGCCCTTTCACTCGAAACCCAGGGGTGGTTGAAAGAAAACTGGACGCCAATATTAATTGAGGCGGGTGTCAAATATCACGCTCTAATTGTTCCAAAGGATGTATTTGCCAAATTTGCCATGAATAAATTCAAGGATAATTTGACACATCACCATAAGAAAGAAATTATTCTGCAGCAATTTCCTGATGAAGATACGGCTAACGAGTGGTTGCGTAGTTGCCTGGTAGCTCAGCAGGTCAGCCAACTTAAGTAGATTGAAATTTAAATGCAGTAAATCAACGAATATCTTGCCAAGCTATCCATTCCTATAGCGCCAGGCCTCTCTAAATACAAAACCTCTGTCCTACTTAGCAAGCATATTACAGGCTTACTAAGTAGGACAGAGGTTTGACTTTTATCTATTTGAGTTTAGAACGTTCTCAGGCTGGTTACCCTAATTACTGGCCTAAGCTTTATGGATAAACAGACGCAGAGATGTATCTAAAACTAGAAATTGAGAGAAAGATCTCCTTCAAACACTTTTTCAGCCGGACCAATTAGGTAAATATCACTGAATTGCTGGGAGGTATTTTGTTGGAAGGATACCTTCAAGTCTCCGCCAAGTGTCTGGATATGCATTAACCCTATACTTGCAGTGCTCCGCAAACTGGCTGATAGTGCACAGGCAGTGACACCAGTACCACAGGAGTACGTTTCGTCCTCTACGCCCCGTTCGAAGGTACGAACAAACAGATGGTCTTCCGACAGCTTTTCTACGAAGTTAACGTTGGTGCCCGCTGGTGCAAAAGGTTCGCTATTACGAATCTTTTTCCCCTCGCCAAACACGTCAAAATGAGTCAGATCAGTTACGTATTGCACATAGTGCGGCGAACCCGTATTCAGGAAGTCGAAGGCTGCATGGCGCTCTATATCGCTCACATCTAACATTTTCAAGTGTACTAACCCCTCCTGAATGAAGGCTTCATGTACACCATCTACTGCCAAGAAAGTGGCTCTTTCGCTGAAAACACCCAGGTGATGGGCAAAACGCACCAAACACCTTCCTCCATTCCCGCACATGCTGCTTTCATTGCCATCGGCATTAAAATACACCATACGGAAATCGTGGTCAGGATGGTTTTGTAGCAGAATAAGGCCATCGGCACCAATACCAAAACGGCGGTGGCAGAGTTTGGCCACCAGTTCTTTGCTCATGGGAAACGTTTCGCTCCGATCGTCGACCATGACGAAATCATTGCCGGTTCCCTGATATTTGTAGAAATGCATCTCTGATGTGCCCATAAGTAGATACGCAAATTGCATTCAATGAAAAAGCCGTTTTCAAGAAAACGGCTTTTTCTATATGATTTCTAAAAACAGCTACAAATGCCTTATTTTACCTTATTCTTAGCTTTTGCCAGAGGCGCTTTTTTCTCCTTAATCCGAGCAGCTTTACCAGCTAACCCTCTCAGGTAGTATAAACGGGCGCGACGAACTTCACCTTGACGGATAATTTCAATCTTATCAATGTTAGGAGAAACCAAAGGAAAAATCCTTTCTACGCCTACACCATTGGATATTTTACGCACAGTGAATGTTTCGCCGTTGGTGCTTGGATTCTTGCGTTGGATAACTGTACCCTGAAATTGCTGAATCCGTTCTTTATTACCTTCCCGAATTTTCACGTGTACGTTGATCGTATCACCTGCTTTAAAGTTAGGGAGACTCGCTCTCTTTTCGGTGTATTCTGACTCGATGTATTTGAATAAATCGCTCATGATGATATATATAATGAGGTAAATGACCTTCCTATTCGCAAAAGGACTGCAAATATAGTAATTGTTTTTCTGGAAAATAAAACTTTTGAAAAGTTTAAATTCGCAATCTTTGATTCCAATCCATAAAAAACATTTAGGTAGCCCTTTATATGAATTGTCATACGCCCATTTTCACCCTCAAGGGCACTTTTTCAATTCAACGAGAGAAAGTTTTTTCTTTTGAATGATTTTCCTCCTTGGTTGATTTAGCGTAAAAAATCCCGGAGGCTAAATGCCTCGCTCTTAAACTACCTCTGCTTCCTGCTTGGCATATTCCTCTACAGGAGGGCAACTACAGATCAGGTTGCGGTCGCCATGCGCGTTATCGACGCGGCTAACGGCAGGCCAGAATTTGGATGCTTTTACGTAAGGCAAAGGATAGACTGCCTTTTGACGACTGTATGGACGTGTCCACTCGTCTGCCAAAACTACCTGCGCGGTGTGGGGGGCGTGAGTTAGTACATTGTTTGACCGTTCGGCCTTGCCTTGTTCTACTTCCCTGATTTCGTTCCGAATCGCAATCATCGCCTCGCAAAAACGGTCCAGCTCCTCTTTCGATTCACTTTCCGTTGGCTCAATCATCAATGTGCCTGCCACTGGAAACGAAACGGTGGGTGCGTGAAAGTTATAATCCATTAAGCGTTTGGCGATATCGGTCACTTCGATACCCGCCGAAGATTTGAACTGGCGACAGTCAATAATCATTTCGTGGGCACAGCGGCCATTGGCACCAGTATATAGCAACGGATAATGCTCTTCTAATCTGGCCTTCATATAGTTGGCGTTTAGAATAGCCATTTCCGTAGCGTGACGCAAGCCTTCTCCGCCCATCATAGCAATGTACGCATACGAAATGGGCAGAATGCTGGCGCTACCCCAGGGCGCTGCTGAGACCGCATGAATAGCCTTATCTCCACCTATTTTTACTACGGCATGGCCAGGTAGGAAAGGAGCCAGATGGGTACGAACACCAATAGGTCCCATACCAGGGCCACCACCACCGTGAGGAATGCAAAAGGTTTTGTGCAGGTTCAGGTGGCATACATCAGCCCCAATATTGGCTGGACTGGTCAACCCAACCTGAGCATTCATATTGGCACCATCCATATATACCTGTCCGCCGTGCTGGTGAATCAGGTGGCAGATTTCTATGATTGTTTCTTCAAAAACGCCGTGGGTAGAAGGATACGTCACCATCAGACAGGAAAGATTGGCGGCATGTAACGCTGCCTTGGCTCTCAAGTCAGCTACATCAATATTGCCTCTTTCGTCGGTTTTGGTTACTACTACCTGCATCCCGGCCATTACTGCACTAGCGGGATTGGTTCCGTGTGCTGAGGCAGGAATGAGGGCGATATTGCGGTGCGAGTCGCCCCTACTTTCGTGGTAAGCCCGAATTACCATCAATCCAGCGTATTCACCCTGTGCACCAGAATTAGGCTGCAAAGACATCGCATCAAAGCCCGTAATTTCGCACAACCACTCTTCCAAATCCTTGAATAACTGCTGATAGCCTTCCGTCTGGCTGGCTGGCGCGAAGGGATGTAGGCCACCAAACTCTGGCCAGGTTACCGGAATCATCTCAGCGGTCGCGTTTAGTTTCATGGTACAGCTACCCAATGAAATCATGGAATGAGCCAAGGACAAATCCTTGTTTTCCAGGGATTTCAAATAGCGCAGCATTTCATGTTCAGAATGATAAGAATTAAAAACGGGATGCTGCAAGTAAGCTGACTTACGTCGGAGGCTTTCCGGCCAGGTAAACGTCAGATTTTCAGCCAGTGCATGAATGTCAATTGAATTCTTTATACCAGCCGCTTCGGCAAAAACAGCTAACAATTCCTGTACATTAGTTAACGATGTGGTTTCATCCAAAGAAATAGCCACGTGAGTATCAGCGAAGTAGCGGAAGTTCATTTCGCGGTTTTCGGCCAATTGACGAATGGCTTGTTTCTGAGCTTCGTCTTTCAGCGCTACCTTTATTGTATCGAAATAATGCGGATTAACTACGGAAAAGTTGAGTTGTTGTAAGCCTTCTGCCAAGACACGGGTAAGGCCGTGGGTACGTTCACCAATGCTACGCAAGCCTTCTGGGCCGTGGTAAACGGCATAGCTAGCGGCCATTACCGCCAACAATACTTGAGCGGTACATATATTGGACGTTGCTTTCTCCCGGCGAATGTGTTGTTCGCGGGTTTGCAGTGCCATCCGAAGAGCGCGATTGCCTTGGGCATCTATCGAAACGCCAATAATCCTACCTGGCAACTGCCGTTTGTATACATCCTTGGTAGCTAAAAAAGCTGCGTGTGGACCACCATAGCCCATGGGCACACCGAAACGCTGAGAATTGCCTACTACCACATCGGCTCCCATTTCGCCAGGAGGCGTGAGCAAAGTTAGGCTGAGTAAGTCAGCTGCCACAGCTACGTAAATACTAAGGTCGTGCGCGGATGAAATGAGAGAGGTATAATCGTATACCGACCCATCGGTAGCCGGATATTGAAGCAATACCCCAAAGATGCTTTTTTGAGCTAGGTCTACTGTCTTATGATCACCTACCAGAATATTGATTCCCAACGGTATAGCGCGCGCTAGGAGCACGTCAATCGTTTGTGGATGGCACAGGTCTGAAACGAAAAAAGTTTCGGCAGACTTCTTATTGTCGTTGCGTAAGCTGTGTAACAAAGCCATGGCTTCAGCAGCGGCCGTACCTTCGTCCAATAAAGAAGCATTGGCTATTTCCATTCCGGTCAGTTCCATCACCATCGTTTGGAAGTTGAGCAGCACTTCCAGACGACCCTGGGCAATTTCTGCCTGATAGGGCGTATAAGCAGTATACCAACCTGGATTTTCAAGAATATTGCGCTGAATCACACCAGGCACGATACAATCGTAGTAACCTGTACCAATGTATGACTTAAACACTTTGTTTTTCTGAGCCAGCTTTCTGAAATCTTTTAGGAACTGATACTCACTTTTAGCCGCTGGTAATCGGGAAGAAACGTCGTACAATTCTTTTTGTAGGCGGATAGCGGGCGGAACGGTCTGGTTGATGAGCGTGTCCATAGAATCTACTCCGACAGCTTGGAGCATTTCGCGCACCTGTGCTTCATTGGAGCCATTATGGCGATTTTCAAACGATACCGAGTGATTAAGGCTAATATTCATGCAGGTCAATTGTGATTTTTGGTGTGAGTAAACTGACGGAGAAACACCGCCGATTTGGATAAATTCTGCTGTGCAAAGTTAGACATATTCTCGATGATTATTAATCAATAATTATCTGGCACTTGTCTGAATAATTAGAGCAAGGCAATGAAAAGAAGAGTAAATAAGGTTAGCTGATTGTCAGGTATCTGACATAAAAAGGATAGCGCATCTCCTTTCTTTGTCAAGAAATAAAAACCAAACTCTCATGAGCAAGACACTTATATTTATCAGTTGGGGATGCCGCATTATCGCTGCCCTCATTATGATTCAGACGCTTTTCTTTAAATTTACCGGCGCCAAGGAATCTATTTACATTTTCTCTACCTTGGGAATAGAGCCTTGGGGTAGGTATGGTAGCGGAATGGTCGAACTGGTGGCGGCTATTTTACTACTCACGCCTTCATTAACCTGGTTGGGGGCGTTGCTGGGATTAGGTACTATGAGTGGCGCGCTTCTTTCGCATCTTACAGTGCTCGGCATATCCGTTCCCAACAGCGATGGCACATACGATGGAGGATATTTATTCGGCTTGGCGCTGGCTGTATGGGTTAGTTGCGCTGTTGTGCTGTTTATTCACCGGAAAGAGATTCCAATAATAGGTCAATATTTGCCAGGAAACGAGTAATGATGATTAATAGACTTAAAAATAGCAGCCTTTACCATAAATTTTTTCATTGGGAATACTGGCCTTTTCCTGTCTTTTATTTTCCGGTTTTCTTCTACTGGTTATGGCTTTCGCTCAAATCGCGTTCCTTTTTCTTCTTTAGCGCCTCCAATCCATCTATTAAAAGTGGTGGCATGCTGGGTGAATCGAAGTTCAGTATTCTCGAAAAAATTGCCCCTGAATTTAAGCCTGCTACCATATTAGTAGAAGCTCCTGCTACCAGGGCAGTACTGGAATCCAGACTGAAAACTGCTGGCATTACTTTTCCCTTAATTGCCAAACCAGACATAGGTGAAAGGGGCTGGCTAGTGGAAAAAATCACGAACTGGGCAGCCTTGGAGGACTACTTTACTCAGGTACAGGGAAACTTCATTATTCAGGCATTCGTAGACTTTCCAGTAGAATTAGGCGTGTTTTACTACCGCTTTCCCAGCCAAAAGCAAGGGCATATCTCTTCTATTGTGGTAAAAGATTTTCTGAAGGTAAAAGGCGACGGGCATTCTACCATACTGGAACTGATAGAAAAATATCCGCGGGCTCGATTTCAACGGGTAGCATTGCAGGAAAAACATCCGCACTTAATGGGTGAAATCCTGGCGGATGGGAAAGAACTGGAACTAGTGCCTATTGGCAACCATTGCAAGGGCACCACCTTTCTGAATGGCAACCAGTGGATTAATGCGCAGTTGGTACGGGTTTTTGACGAAATCAGCCGACCCATTCAAGGCTTTTACTTTGGCCGCTTCGATTTGCGTTGTACCAGCATAGAAGATTTATATGCTGGACAGAATATTCGGATTGTGGAGTTGAACGGAGCAGGCGCTGAACCCGGGCATATTTATCAGCCGGGCTTTTCTATTATAGAAGCGTATCGGGTTATCTTTTCACACTGGCGTATCATGTATCAAATTAGCCAACTGAATAACGCTGCTGGGAATCCTTATATGACCTTGCGTGAAGGCCGAGCAATCTTTGCTGATTATCAGAACTTCAAGCAAGTAAATAGTGTCCGCCGCGAAACAGTTGCTCCCACACCTTTACATACCCAACTCACTTGAACACCAGCTTTACATCCCATCTTATTATAGGACTGGCAGTAAGTTTTATTGGCTCTGTCCCGCCGGGCGCTATCAACCTGACCGCTATTAAAATTTCTCTGGAGAAAGGTTACCGTCCAGTATTGACTTTTGCTTTGGCTGCGGCGATAGTAGAATTCTTTTATGGACTGATTGCCGTATACGGAGCTGCGTTTCTTATGCGCTATCCCAATCTGAACCAAGCCATTGAGTATATTACGATGGCTTTATTTCTAGGTTTGGGCTTATACTATTTCTTTGCCAACAGTACCCAGGCACCTACGAATAGTGTTGCTGATGGGTCACCAGTAAAATCCCCGCCATTTATTTCCACCCATTTTATGAAAGGGCTTACCTTAGGTATCTTCAATCCTTTGTGCATTCCCTTCTGGCTAGCCTATACCTCTTATCTACAAATGCGCCAATGGATTCATCTGGAGCCAGCTACTTCAATATTTTATGTCCTAGGTATAGCCACCGGAGCATTTGCCGCGCTGGTCTTATTTGGTTTATTAGGCCGTAAAATCAGCGACAATCTTCAGCTCAGTACGCAGGTAATCAACCGAACGATTGGTTCAGTCCTTATTGTGCTGGCAATGTATAAATGGATAGGAGGGTGGTTGTAACTAATTGTTTTTCAAAAAATTGATGACTTTATAGATTTCAGGCTAGTTTAGAAACAAAATATTGGTTCGCCCGTAAACATAACCTGTTGCAAGTGATTAAATTTTCAACTCGACTAACCTAAATCTCTATTTATTATGAACAGCAATGGTAATAATTGGCTTAATAGCGCTTCTAAAGTAGTAGCTGCCTTAGGAATTGGTTTTTTGGCTTTCTCTTCTTCTTGTACTTCTACCAGCACTAGTCAGGGCATGGGAGGAACCTCAGACTCAACAGGAATAGACAATAGTACTAATCCTCAGGCTATACCTAATTCTTCTGGATCCACTCCAAGATCAGACTCTTCTAGCATTACACCACGCGTTGATACGACTCGTCGATAGTGTCTGTTGACAGATATAAAAAAAGCGGCCTTATCCCAACAGATAAGGCCGCTTTTTTATGCCACCTCCAAAATCACACACAAGGGTATGGCCAATTCCTATCCGATAAGTAGTTATACAGTAATAAATGACGTACGCATCAACAGACAAACTCATTTACTTGAATATTATAAGGGAAGTCTATTTTTTTTCGTATTCTTACTCTACACTTTTTTCAATTAGTTTTTAATCTTCGATGTTCTCCTTTTCCCTTTCTCAAGTGCGGGCAGATACGCCAGGCTGTGCCAACGTGCTGCATTTTAATAATGCTGGTGCCTCACTCATTACCCGTCAGGCGCTGGATACTACGATGAATTATTTGCAGCGTGAAGCTGCGATTGGCGGTTACGAGGCCGCTCGGCTGGCAAACGCTACGATCGAAAAGGTATACGACTCTACTGCACGTCTACTCAATGCCCATCGGGACGAAATTGCGCTGGTGGAAAATGCAACCCGTGCCTGGGATATGGCTTTCTACGCCATCTCCTTCCAGCCGGGTGATCGTATTCTTACTTCTATCGCTGAATATGCTAGTAACTACATTTCTTTCCTGCAAATAGCACGCAAATACGGCGTTTTTATCGAAGCCATTCCCAACGATGAACAAGGGCAATTATCGATTGAGGCCTTGAAAAATCAAATAGATAAACGGGTCAGGTTGATTGCCGTTACACACGTACCCACCAACGGCGGTTTAGTAAATCCAGCAGCAGAGATAGGAAAAGTGGCGAAGGAAGCGGGAATTTTATATCTGCTGGATGCTTGCCAATCAGTGGGGCAAATGCCGATAGATGTAGAAGCCATTGGTTGTGATATGCTGTCAGCTACCGGACGAAAATATTTGCGTGGACCCAGAGGAACTGGTTTTCTGTACGTTCGCCGCAAGGCAATGGAGCAACTAGAACCGCCCTTCCTGGATTTGCACGCGGCTACTTGGACGAGTAAAGATCAGTATGAAATGCTACCTAATGCGAGACGATTTGAAACGTGGGAAAGTAACGTAGCAGGAAAAATAGGCTTAGGGGCTGCACTGGACTATGCAATGAACTTAGGCCTGGAGAATACATACGCCCGTATCATTGCACTGGCATCGCAGCTTCGCAACCGATTAAAGGGAATCAAGCATGTAAAAGTGTATGACCTGGGAGCGGAGCGTTGTGGTATTGTAACCTTTACTATCGAAGGCAAAGAAGTCATTGCCTTGAGAGACGCCCTTTTTCAAATGGGAATCAATGTGTCTACAACCTCGCCTAACCATACGCGGCTCGACAGCGAAGCGCGCAACTTACCCCCTATGGTGCGTGCTTCGGTTCACTATTACAACAGCGAAGCAGAAGTAGAACGGTTTGGACTGGTAATAGAAATGCTAGCAAACTAAGGGCTTGTTACGAGCGCAAACTGACCTACAATTTCACCAAACCCATAGGCGGAGCTACTCGTCGGCTGCGTGCAATTTGCAAACTTCTCACTGCTTTAGCGATGCTCTCAGGGTCAAATCCACATTCGCGGTGCAATTCAAGCTGCTCGCCATGCTCAATGATCGCATCAGGAATACCCAGGCGTTTGAGTTGCGATGTATAGCTGTGGTCTAGCATAAACTCGGCTACTGCACTACCAAAGCCGCCCATCAGGCAACCATCTTCTATAGTAAGAACCTTATCAAACCGACTAAATATTTCGTGTAGCATTGCTTCGTCCAGCGGCTTCACAAAGCGCATATCGTAATGGGCAGGGTGAATACCTTCGGCCTCTAGGAGTTGAAAAGCGGTGGTCACATAATTGCCTATGTGCCCGATAGAAAGAATAGCTACGCCTTCGCCATCCCGTACTTTCCGGCCTTGGCCCATCTCTATCTTTTCAAATGGCGTGCGCCAGTTAGGCATTACACCTTCGCCGCGTGGATAACGGATGCTGATGGCTTTCTTCTTTTGTGTAAATTCCGGCAATTGCACCGAGTACATAATATTGCGTAACTCCTTCTCATTCATGGGTGCAAACACAATCATGTTAGGAATACAGCGCATAAAAGCGATGTCGTAAGCACCGTGGTGTGTAGGGCCATCTGCCCCCGCGAAACCAGCGCGGTCAAGACAGAACACAACCGGTAGTTCCTGAATACACACATCGTGGATTACCTGATCGTATCCGCGTTGCATGAAAGTAGAGTAGATATTGCAAAAAGGTACCAAGCCCTGCGTGGCCAATCCCGCTGAAAAGGTGACGGCATGTTGTTCAGCAATGCCCACATCAAAAGCGCGGTCAGGCATGGCTTTCATCATCAAATTGAGCGATGAACCTGAGGGCATAGCAGGCGTAATACCAATAATTTTATCGTTTTTCTCTGCCAGTTCTACCAGGGTGTGTCCAAATACATCCTGGTATTTGGGCGGTTGAGGCACGTCGTATATTTTCTTCCGGATTTCTCCTGTTACTTTATCGAACAGGCCAGGCGCATGCCATTTGGTCTGGTCTTTTTCTGCTAATGCATATCCCTTGCCTTTCTTTGTGACACAATGCAGCAATTTAGGGCCGGGAATATCTTTCATATCCTGTAGCACGCTCACCAGATGGTTAATATCATGGCCATCGATGGGGCCGAAATACCGCAGGTTAAGCGACTCAAACAGGTTGCTTTGTTTCAGTAAAGTAACTTTAATGGCACTCTCTACCTTGGCGGCTATTTCACGGGCGTGCTTGCCCAGTTTGTCGAATTTGCCCAGCATTTTCCAGACTTCATCGCGCGTTTTATTATAGGTATGAGAAGTAGTGATATCGGTTAGGTAATCCTTCAATGCACCCACATTCGGATCAATGGCCATGCAGTTGTCATTAAGAATAATGAGCAGATTAGAGTTGGAAACCCCCGCATGGTTCAGGCCTTCAAAGGCCAACCCAGCCGTCATCGCTCCATCGCCAATGACGGCAATATGCTGACGCTGAAATTCCTTTTTGTATTGCGAAGCAACTGCCATACCCAATGCCGCCGAAATAGAGGTAGAAGAATGGCCTACACCGAAGGTATCATATTCGCTTTCTTTCCGTTTAGGAAAACCCGACATGCCGCCGTGAATACGATTGGTATGGAAAATATCCCGACGACCAGTCAGGATTTTGTGCCCGTAAGCCTGGTGACCCACATCCCAAACCACTTGGTCGTCAGGAGTATTCAATACATAATGCAAGGCAACAGTCAATTCTACGACCCCTAGGCTGGCGCCAAAATGTCCACCATAGATAGACACATTGTCGATAATAAACTGGCGCAGTTCAGTACAGACCTGATAGAGATCCGAGATGTCCAATTTCCGTAAATCTTCGGGAGAGTTGATCTGAGAAAGAAATTTTCCGGGGGTGATAAGCATTTTATATTCGCTTTATTAAGCTTACTAACAATTCAAGAGGCAAAATGTTTAAAAATGGCCATCCCATTTTATTCCACTTCTCAACCAACCCAGTTATTAAAAACACGCCACAAGAAAGAAAAGATATTACAAATATTCAAACAACGTCAATGGCTATCATTCAAATAATTTTGTCTGCCAGGGCACTACCAATACAGAAGCAAAAGTAATGATTTATTGCCAAACACCGAAATATCCCTTCCCTGGAATCGTACAAAGGTACAAACTCAAACACTTACTTCAGCGTCAGCGTCTGCCGAAATCTACCTTCGATATTTCCTGTATCTATTCACTAGACTTCTCACTTTCGTTCAGAATACCTAAATTAGCATTCATCTGTATTACTTCATCATTCTCTTGACTTTCGAAATAAAACTCCCGCTGTTTGAAGGCCCTTTTGATTTACTACTTTTCTTCATTGAAAGAGATGAGTTGAATATCTACGACATTCCAATCCATAAAGTTGCTAATGAATTTTTGGCCTATTTACAGCAGTTGGAAGCACTTAATATAGAGCTTGCCAGCGAATTTATTCTGGTCGCGGCCACGCTTATGCGCATCAAAGCAAAAATGCTGCTTCCGCGGGTAGAAAAAGATGAACAAGGCAACGAAATTGATCCTCGCGAGGAACTGGTACGCCACCTGCTGGAATATCGCAAATACAAGTCGGTCATTCAAGACTTGGTTGACCTGGAAGGAAAACGGGCTGACCAGGAAAAACGCGGCAATATTGTACGGGAATTGCAGGAGATTGGTACAGTTAACAACGTGGAAGCAGAGTTGCAGGATATTGACTTGTACAAACTGCTGCGCACCTTCGAAAAGGTAATGAAGCGGTTTGAACTGGAAAGCATCAAACCCCGCCATACGGTGGTACAATATCCTTATACCATCGAGCAACAGAAGCTATTTATCATGCAGCGCCTGGAAACGGCCACACGGTTATCTTTTCAAGAGGTGATAGCCACCGATCGGCAGAAAATAGCCATCGTTTATAACTTCCTGGCCATTCTTGAATTGCTACACGCGGAGAAAATAACCTTACAGCTTGGCGAAGGATTTAATAATTTTTGGATTACAGCTACCATCGAAAAGGTAGGCATAGATGTGTAAATTAGGTGGATTAGCGGATGTGCGGATGCGTGGATTAAAAATTCCTACCTCTATTAATCTGCACATCCACGCATT
>JAZKGK010000169.1:0-12335 GCA_040385915.1 Bacteroidota bacterium | reverse complement strand
ATTCGCACATCCGCTAATCCACTCATCATTTTATTAACGTTCCCTTAAATTTTTTGCCGTCGAGGTATTCATTGAGGTTAGTGAAATTCTTGCCGTTCATAATGGCTACTTTCAAGCCCAGCGTCTCAGCTTCACGGCTGGCAATGGGGTCGAAAGGAGCGGACATGCCCGGATCCCACTTGTTGCCCACGATTTCACGAAATTCCTTCCAGGAAATATTCTCATACTTTTTGGCCTCCGGATTTAAGCGAGGATCTTCTGAATGCACGTATTCAATATTAGAAAGATTTACCACCGACTTGGCTCCGTATTTTTTGGCTAACAATACCGCAATATAATCGGTACTCCACCCTGGTTTCCAGCCAGCGCCAATCAGTATTTTTTCTTCAAAAGCAATATCATCTTTATCGAAGTTCTTGAAAATCCTTGGATTAGCGTGCAGCTTGAATATAGTCCGAAGTAAGTGCGCATTCAGGCGGGTAGAATGGATACCGAGCCAGTCCTTTTCCTCGTCATCAATGCCACTGACTTGCGAAGCAGCCTCCTGGTATTTTCGGGCAATTTTTCCTCCGCCGGAAATAAGAATAAATCGGTCGCCTTTCTCAATGCGTTTAATAATAAATTGCTTGAGGGCTTCCAGAAACAGAATGTCAATTTGATCGGGTACAATGAGTGATCCTCCTACTGAGATTACGTGTAGTGCCATGCGTGGTTTTGGGTTGCTAATTAGACGAGAGTCTATTGTTTGGTGGTGCAAAAAAAGAAAGAAAAATGGTAGTAAAAAAATGCGGCCTTCCATGAGAGTCACCCTTCCGCCGTTTTAGCGCTGCATAGTTCTGAGAAATCTGCTAATCTTACCTAAATTGCATCTTTCAACCTACAATCTTTCATATCCATGAAATTCGGAACCAAAGCCATACACGCGGGTATAGAGCCTGATCCCAGCACTGGGGCTATCATGACACCCATCTACCAGACTTCTACCTACGTGCAAGCCTCGCCCGGCAAGCACAAAGGCTATGAATATTCCCGTACCCAGAACCCAACCCGTAACGTGCTGCAAAATAACCTGGCTGCGCTGGAAAACGGCAAACACGGACTGGTATTTGCCTCTGGCCTGGCAGCTACGGATGCGGTACTTAAGCTGCTCAAACCTGGCGACGAGGTGATTTCCACCAACGATTTATATGGCGGCACCTACCGTATTTTCACCAAAATTTACCAGGATTTTGGCTTGAAATTCCAATTCGTTGGTATGGAGGACGCGGCTAATGTGGAGCAATACATTACCGCCCAGACCAAACTTATCTGGATTGAAACGCCGACCAACCCACTGCTGAATATTATTGACATTCAGGCTATTGCGCAAATGGCCAAGCGCCGGGGGGTAATGCTGTGTGTAGATAATACGTTTGCTTCCCCTTATCTGCAAAACCCGCTCGATTTGGGTGCCGATATCGTGATGCATTCCGTAACCAAATACCTTGGTGGTCACTCCGATACGGTTATGGGTGCTCTCATCTTAAATGATGATGAAGTAGCCAAACGTTTGGCTTTCATTCAGAATGCCAGCGGAGCGGTATCCGGCCCACAAGACTGCTTTTTGGTTTTGCGCGGGATCAAAACGCTACACCTGCGCATGCAACGGCACTGTGAAAATGCCCAAGCCATTGCCGAATACCTGGCCTCACACCCCAAAGTAGGAAAAGTGTATTATCCTGGCTTTGAAAGTCATCCTAATCACGCTATTGCCAAAAGCCAGATGCGCGGCTTTGGCGGAATGGTTTCTTTCACTTTGAAAGGAGATGACTTGCCCGAAGCGGTAAGATTAATGGAAAGCTTCCAGGTATTTTCGTTAGCAGAATCGCTGGGGGGAGTGGAATCACTGTGTACGCACCCCGCTACGATGACGCACGCCAGCATTCCGAAAGCTGAAAGAGAGAAAGCCGGATTAAAAGATACGCTCATCCGCCTGAGTGTTGGGGTAGAAGATGCCGAAGACCTGATCGAAGACCTGCGTCAAGCCATAGAAAAAGCCGTCGGCGTAATGGCGTAATTGATGAGTGGATTGGCGGATGAGTAGATGTGCAAATTCTCTAATCTACTCATCCTCCAATCCACTCATCTACTTAGATGTTGCCATCGCTTGCAGCACATCGCGGAGGATGTCCTCGTAGCTTTCCAGCCCTACTGACATACGAATCAAACCCGGAGAGATTCTAACAGCCGCGCGTTCTTCCTCCGTTAATTTAGAATGCGTAGTCGAGGCTGGATGCGTGGCAATGGTGCGCGTGTCGCCCAGGTTAGTCGAGTGAGAAATCATTTGCAAGGCGTTCAGGAAGTTACGCCCTCTGTCAATCCCGCCTTTTAGCTCAAACGAAACCATTCCTCCACCCAAGCGCATCTGCCGCTTAGCCAGTTCGTATTGCGGATGCGAGGGCAAGAAAGGATATTTTACTTTCAAAACATCTTCGTGTTGCTCCAAAGTAGTCGCGAGTCTCAGCGCATTATCGCAATGCCGATCCATCCGTACGGACAGCGTTTCCAGACTTTTAGACAGTATCCAGGAATTGAGTGGCGACATGCAAGGCCCCGTATGCCGGGCAAAAAAGCGAATCTCCTTAATTAAATCCTTGGTACCCAGGATGGCACCGCCGATTACCCGCCCTTGTCCATCAATAAACTTAGTAGCTGAATGCGTGACAATATGCGCCCCGAATTTGGCTGGGTTTTGCAGATAAGGCGTAGCAAAGCAATTATCCACATTCAGAATAAGGTTGTGTTTTGCTGCTAATTTCCCCAACCAGGCCAAGTCAATCAGATCGAGCGACGGATTAGAAGGCGTCTCCACGAATATAATCTTGGTGTTTGGCTGAATGAGCGCCTCCCAGGTTTCGGGCTGATCGATTTCGGCGTACGAATGCGTAATACCCCAGCGCGGAAAAATCTGCGTCAAAATCTGATGGGTAGAGGCAAACAGCGAACGACAAGCCAGTATATGATCGCCTGCACGCAGGAAAGGAATCATGCTGGTGAACATCGCTGACATACCTGAGGCGGTAGCAATGCCGTCTTCTGTGCCTTCGAGCAAGCACAGCTTATCGATGAATTCGGTATTGTTAGGGTTAGAAAACCGCGTGTAAATATTCCCCGGAATTTCGTCGGCAAACAAAGCTCTGGCCTGTTCTGCATCATCGAATATGAAGCCAGAGGTAAGATACAGCGGCACAGAGTGTTCACGAAAATCGGTCCGTTCCGTTTGCGTACGGACGGCCTTGGTCTCAAAATGGGGGTCAAAAAGATTATCTTCTGTCATATATTGAGCTTAGCTGACCAACCGAAGCAACGGGTAGCCAAGGGATGGTTACTTTTTTATTTCAAAACTATAGGTAATCTTGGCCGTCTTCTCCAAGGTTTTGGCTACCGAGCAATACTTATCCATGCTTAGCTCAATGGCTTTTTTTACTTTGTCTTCATCCAACTCGCCCGTTAGCATAAAATGAACGTGAACATCGGTGAATAGCGCAGGAACCTGGTCTTTGGCTCGTTCACCATCCACAATTACGCGCAGATCTTTTAGCGGTTGTTTCTGTTTGTTCAGAATGTTAATTACATCAATGGAGCTACAGCCACCCAAGCCAGCCAAGAGCACTTGCATAGGGCGCATCCCCAGGTTTTTGCCACCCAACTCAGGTGAAGCATCCATATCGAGGGTTGCACCATCTTCATTGGTGGCCTGGAAGTGGTAAGCATCGTTCTGTCGACTTACTTCTATTTTCATTGATCTTGGTTTTAATGGGAATTTGACTATTGCCTTGAAGCTGAATTTAATTCCGGTTTTTTATTCTTCCACTATTAAAATTTGGCAAAAGTAATTATAAACTCTGTCCTCGGAATGATTTAACTCACAAATAACCAAAAATGGCTTTTGATTTATAATTTTATTGGCAAATATTGTATGACAAAACCTAAGACGACTATGAGAGATATTGATGTACACGAATTGAAGGCTATGATGGATGCCAAGGAAGATTTTCAACTGATTGATGTCCGCGAGCCTTACGAATACGAAATAGCCAACCTGGGTGGGAAACTGATTCCGCTGGGAACCATACTAGACCACGCCGACGAAATATCGGAAGACAAAAAGGTAGTTGTGCATTGCAGAAGCGGCAAACGAAGCGAAACGGCCATTCTGGAGCTGGAAAGAAGGTTTGGTTTCGATAATTTGTACAACCTTACTGGCGGAATCCTGGCCTATTCCGACAAAATAGATCCTTCTTTACCGAAATATTAATTGTGTTATTGTCCACATGTCCATAAATGATAGTTCATAGAAATGGACTATCATTTATACTCTCCCCGCCCTACATTACTCTCCGTTCCTTTTCATGCCTGGCTCTCCATATTTTCTCCTGATGGAGGTAGCCCCTGCATGTGTTATCTATGTCTACCAGCAATTCAACATTTCTGCTCTAAACTGGGTTAAAATACAACCATGTTTCCTCTTTTAGAGTAGTAACTCATATTTCTTGTTTTTTTCCAATATTGTATACATATATTAGACATATTATCTGTTGTGTCCCTGAAAATTGTCATTTTTGACTAAAAAACTTACACGGTCTTTTTAAGTGTGTTTTTTATAAAGGCAAATTTTTATAGAAAGAATTTCAAATAAATTTAGTTCGTAAGTAATTGAAAACAAACACTTTAAAATTAAAAATCTTCAATATTTAGGTTTCAGCTATATTTTTCTTGTCTATCGGTATTCACCTTTATTGAAGAAAAAGTATACATGAATGTAATTTTCGTCATAATTGAATCGATAAAGCCTGAACCTATGAAAGAAGAATTATTGACCCGGTTAGGTAGTTTGCTGAAAGAGTTATCAGCAGAAATGGAAAGAAGCAAAGAGCGTTTGGATCAATTAAAAACGCAACGCGACAAGACTGACCACGCTATGAAAAATTTTAAGGATGTAGAAAATCTGAGAAAAGTCATTGATGAAAACAAGGTGATGGTAGAACGCAATAACCGTGAAATTGAATACCAACGCTATCTGGTTACTGCCGTTAATCATACAATGAAAGAGATCAAGGCGTTAGAGGTAAAAGAAACAAGTCAGGGTCAGTTCGATGAGTATTTTGACAAGCTGACTCAGAACATTACTGACCTGGGTGATGATCACCCGTTCAGGCACGACAAATCTTTCTTAAAAAGCCTGCTAGATTATTTTGAAAGTATTGAAGATTACTGCTCTTGTGCCTTGGTTCAAAAACAATTAAACGAGGTCGTCTAATCTAGCGTCAATCCTGCAATAGTCTATCCGTCACCCTTACAAATACTTGGTTGTTTGTAAGGGTGACGGATTTTTTGTTCTTAGCTCACCCATGCGCAGCTTATGATAATCAGACCAACTACCTACAAAGCCTGCATTGAATTCAATTTTTTATATACGCCTTGCTCCAATTCCAGCAAATCTTCGTGATTCCCTTTTTCTACAATTTGGCCTGCCTGAATGACCAGAATCTCGTCGGCGTTCTGAATAGTGCTCAGGCGATGGGCAATAACCAGCGAGGTGCGGTTTTGCATCAGGTTAGCAAGCGCCTCCTGTACCAGCTTTTCCGATTCGGTATCCAGGGCAGAAGTCGCTTCATCCAAAATGAGGATAGACGGATTTCGTAAAACTGCCCGAGCAATGCTAATCCGTTGCCGTTGGCCACCCGAAAGCTTGGTACCCCGATCGCCAATAACAGTATAGTAACCTTCAGGCGTTTCCACAATAAACTGGTGGGCGTTCGCCACTTTGGCTGCGAATATCACCTCCTCTTCGGTAGCTTGGATGCCGAAAGCAATGTTATTGAAAATGGTGTCATTAAAAAGGATAGATTCTTGTGTCACAATGCCCATTTGCGCACGGATAGAATCGGCTTCGCAATCGCGCAAGTCCTTGCCATCAATCAGAATGCTGCCAGTTGTGGGATCATAGAAACGGGGAAGCAGATCGGCAATCGTAGACTTTCCTCCGCCCGATGGCCCAACCAACGCAATGGTTTTTCCTTTCTGCATCGTAAAGCTAATGTCCTTCAATATTTTCACCCCGTTTTCGTATTGAAAGGAAACATTCCGAAATTCTACAGCCTGATCAAAATGATTGAGTTTAATCGCCTTCGGTTTATCTACCACGGATGGTGGCGTATCCATGAGTTCAAAGATTCGTTCTCCAGAGGCAATTCCCCGTTGCACATAGCTAAAAGCATTAGAAATGTCCTTGATGGGCCTGGTAACTTGCGAGAAAATAGCAATATATACAAGAAAAGCCTCTGCTGTAAGACCAGAGCCAGGCTCGTTAGATAAGATCAGGGAGCCGCCGTACAATAGGACAATGGCAATTACGGTAACGCCCAGAAACTCAGACATGGGAGAGGCCAATTCGCGCTTCTTGGCCATAGAGCGCATCATTTGATTGTAAAACTGGTTTTCTTTCCTAAACTTATCTTTGATGAACGAGGCCGCATTAAATCCCTTTACCACCCGCATTCCGCTGAAGGTTTCATCTATAATACTGATGAGTGAACCCAATGATTGTTGACCGGCCTTGGCATCTTTCTTTAGCTTTTTTGCGAGAGAAGCAATACTTAGTCCTGATAAAGGAATAATTATCAGCGTAAATAGCGTCAGTTGAACAGAAATAGCAAATAAAGCTACAAAGTAAGTGATGATAATCATGGGTTCTTTGAGCGCCCCAGTAAAGGAAGCAGCAATAGAATTTTCTACTTCCTGTACATCGGTCGTAAGCCTTGATATTAGATTACCCTTGCGTTCATTAGAAAAAAAGCCCAGGTGAAGCGAAACCGCTTTGTCAAATACAGCCTGTCGTAATTGAGCTACGGTATGTGCCCTTGCGTTTTCCAGGATGCGTTGGCTTATGTATTTAAATACGTTAGCCAGCAAAACGGAAACAATAAGAAAGAAGCAGACAAACTTTAAAGCCCCGAGTTTGCCGTATTGTTGAATAAAGTGTCCGAAATAGTAATAAAAACTCTTCACAAGGTATTTTACATTCCAACTGACAGCTGGCTTTTGAAGCATTTCTTTTAACTCGTCGCTGGTAACCTTTTGAAAAAGAACTTTTAACAAAGGAATGATTAAGGTTAGGTTTGCTATGCCAAAGAGAACACTGAGCAAGGAGAAAATAAAGAAGGGAATAGCGTATTTTCCTAGGGGCGATGCATAGGACAATAATCGGAGATACGTTTTCATCTAAAGTAATTTATAATTTTTGTATTCGCCTATTCTCCATCCAAAAGTCTGATCGATTTGTAGGCGTATTTTTTCTTTGAATGACAGTTTCTTGTGAGAAAGGTTATGATCAAATGGCCAGTTTTCATTCTCTACCCGTATTTGCATCACTGCTGGGTGAGTTCCATCAAAAAGCGCCAAGGAATCAATGCCTGAGTAATCAAATTCCTCTGCCTTAATAACCATTTTTTCCAACGTTGCATCGTCGTGCCAATATTGATGGAAGGTTTCCTGTTTCTTCTGTTGTTTTTGCGGTTCCTTCACCCAACCGTAATGGTAGATGTACGCATCAATTAACTTCACCCGCAGTTTCTGGTTGTCTTTCGTTCGAAACCCTTGGGCATCTTTATAGGAAACAACCTCGGCCTTCTTTCTGATCATGCGGATTTCTCTGCGGTACCACTTCAAAGAATCAGCGATGTACTGGTAAGATCCATAGAAATGCAAGTAGTTGAAAAGCAGCCCTTCCACCTCAGGATTATCTTTGTACTGCTGGGCAGCCTTGTGTATGTTGTCAAGATACCTTTCATGAACTACTTCATCGCCTTGTATGTAAAACGCCCAGTCTGCATCTGGCGATACCGCTGCCAGCGCTTTGTCGGTTTCTATGGCCAGTACTTGTCCGCCTTTTCGCAAATGGTCATCCCAAATGGTCTCAATGATTTTAATTTTATCGGATTGGATTGATCGGATTAGCTCCAGGGTGTTATCATCTGACTGGCCAACAGCTACCACAAATTCATCACAGATGGGCAAAATGGAAGTAATGGCTTCCACAATGGGATAATCGTATTGAATAGCATTTCTAACAAAACTAAAGCCCGCAATTTTCATCAATTTTTATAGAGAATTTTCTACACTGAAAGAATTTTACTTGACCGGATCATAGCCACTTCCTCCCCAGGGATGACAACGGCCGATTCGCTTTAATCCAAGCCAGGTGCCTTTGAACAAACCATATTTCCGAATGGCTTCGATGCTATACTGCGAACAGGTAGGCGTGTAGCGGCAGGCACCCGGAAAGTACGGAGAAATGCCATACTGATAGAAGCGAATCAGCAGGATAGCCAAACGGATCAATAACTTTCTCATTGGAAGGTGCAAAGATAGTGCTTTTCAAAAAGATTAGGACTTGTAATAAACTATCGATTACTTAACCCAATGCGGTTAAATACGATAAATCACGGTGCGAAAATTGCTAGAAAATCTTATATTATCAGAAGATTTAGCAGCCAGTAAGCTAGGTGTAAAACAAATTACATAACTTTAAATTTACTAAGCTCTATTCTCCCATAGCACTTAGTTTATCCCCTTACCTATTAAGTTTACCGTAGATGTTGTTGATGTTCCTGCTGTTGTTAGGTTCTGTTGGCGCTGAGGCTTCTTCTTCAGTGATGCGGAGTGATCCAAAAGGGGACTACATTATTTTGAATGAGGTAAAAATAGAGGGCAATCTCAAAACCAATTCCCGCATTATCCTGAGGGAACTGGCATTGCATCCTGGCGACACCATTTTTGCTGACAAAGAAGAAGCCAGCCTACGCAAAGACCGCAACAAGATTATTAACACCAACCTGTTTGTAACGGTAGACGTGGTTCTGCAACGAATGCCAGGCCAGCAAGCCAATTTGCTTATCCACGTGACAGAGCGGTGGTATCTATTTCCTGTCCCTATTTTCGAACTCGCTGACCGTAATTTTAATGAGTGGTGGTATGAACGTGGCCGTGACTTGCGGCGAACACAATATGGCATTCGTGTATCGCACAAAAATTTCCGTGGTCGGAATGAGCAATTTAATGCCCTGGTACAATTGGGCTTTACGCGGAAGTTTGAACTATCGTATGATGTACCCTATCTGGACAAAGTGCAGAAAATGGGGCTGAATATCGATTTATCTTTCTCCGAAAACAAATCGTCAGCCTACCAAACCATAGAACATAAATTGGCTTATATAAAAAGTGAAGATATAGTGCGGAAGCGGTTCCACGCTGGAGTAGGCATTTCTCGGCGAAACCGTTTTTATATGATTCACCGAGCTGAATTCGGGTACAATTATAACCAGGTCATTGATACAATTGCTTTGCTCAATCCCAATTATTACCTGAATGGAAATACCCGGCAACGGTATTTTCAACTGAGTTACGGTTTCAGCCGCGACCTTCGCGACGCAGTAGCCTATCCGCTACACGGCAGCCGGCTTACTGTTGACATCAATAAATCAGGTCTTTTGCCCTCTGATGATATTAATCAGCTAGACATTACCGCTTCTTATACTAAGTATACGCCACTGGGGAAGCATTTTTACTTCAACAATCGGTTTCAGGGCAAACTTTCTTTTCCTAAATATCAGGCATATGCCAACACCCGAGGCCTGGGTTATGGACAGGATTTTGTAAGGGGCTATGAACTGTACGTAATTGATGGCCAGTCTTATCTGGTTTCAAAGTCTACCTTGAAGAAAGGTTTGTTTAAGACTCAGGCCAACGTTGAAAAGATTCTGCCTTTTAAGCAATTCCAAACCATACCCATTGCCTTGTACATTAACCTATATTTCGATATGGGCTATGTCAACAACTACACGTATAATCCAGAAAACAACTTCCTTTCTAATAAACTGCTGTATGGTAGCGGCGTCGGCCTCGATTTAGTCACTTTCTACAATACCGTATTCCGGGTAGACTTTTCGATTAATAAGTCCTTACAAAAAAACATCTTCTTTCATTTCGTGAAAGATATATGATTTCACCGCTTTTGTCATGTCAATTTGTCGACCATCTCCCTATATTTACCGTTTCTATTACTCAGGAGATTGTAGCCTGCTTATTTGAACGACTACCTATCAATCAGTTTTTTTGAATCATTTATGAAAAAAGGATATAATCTGTGCTGGCTTATGTGGCTGTGCTTTCCTCTGCTTTTCTCTTGTGGCGAAACCAAACAGGAAACCAGTGAGGAACAAAAGGATACAGTAGTGGCCAAACAGCCCGTCTCTGCACCAATCATGGCTAAGTATGGCACTCGCCTTCAGAAAATTGTAAAATCGGATACAGGAATTCTGAGAGGAATTAATTTCGGGGATGATGTGGAAAAAGTAAAAGAAAGTGAAAATACAGCTCCTTTAGAAGATAGCACCGATCATTTGGGCTACCGGATAGATTTAGGCAATTACGAGGACCTGGATGTGCGCTACCACCTGAACCCCAAGCAGCAGGTCTGGGGCTTTACTATGGACATTTACCTGGACGAACAATCCTCTGTAGACAGCCTTTTTAGTGATTTTCGCAATTATTTTAGTGAGCGATTTGGCACAAATAACTTTGATAACCAACGCAATATGCTTGCCTGGAATATTGCTGATAGCCTAAAAGTAATAGTGAAAGATGTAGGTATAAAGCAGGCACCAGGTTTACAGGTACAAATGATGAACTTAAAAGGCACTAAGCAAGACAATAACAAATCGCCAGTACAATAGTTTTTTTGACAGAGGATGGGGCTAGCAAAATAAGGCAGGGCTTGGCTACTGAACTTCTCCTCCACGCCTGGTTGCATTTTTTTATTTACCTGTAAGCAGGTGTTCTGGGTCAAAAAGACAAGCAGCGTGTCTCACCTTATTCCCCGTAAACACCGCTTGTTCATTCCTGCCAAAAGTTTAAGAAGCCTTGCTTACGAAGTTACTTTGTTGGCTGTAATCCCACTGAGCCAGCGCCTATACTTGACAAAATAAGAATCAACGATTACACACAATACAATCAGTTTTTTTACATAAAAACTCCAATAATGTATTAAAACATCGTGCAGAAGGCTTAAAATACAGAAAATATTTTTCACAAATCCTTTTGTAGAATAAATAATCCTGCCCTACTTTAGAGCACTAATCAAAAAGCACTGTCAAAAAGGATAAAGATGCTTGCATGGCCTTGAGCATCTTTTTAGAGGACTGCTTCATAAGTAAGCGCGCTGAATTCTACTTCTTATGAAAAAAACATTAACTGTATTTTTTCTCTTATTTAGTTTACTTATCGCTGCCCGATTCCAGGCTGTCGAAAAACCAAGTACTCCAACTGTAGAGCCTACCATTACCCGTATAGCTTTTGGTTCTTGCAGTCGCCAGGATCAAGAGCAGCCTCTGTGGCCAGTGATTGTACAAAACCAGCCCCAGCTATGGATTTGGCTTGGCGACAATATTTATGGTGACACGCAAGATATGGCCATGTTAAAACAGCAGTATGCTTTGGAAAAACAACACCCAGGCTACCGTCAACTATTATCCACCTGCCCGGTAATAGGTATTTGGGATGACCATGACTATGGAGTAAACGATGGCGGTAAAGACTTTGCAAAGAAAGCGGAAAGCCAACAACGTATGCTCGAATTCCTGGATGAGCCAATCGACAGCCCCCGTTGGAAACGTGAAGGAGCCTATGCTTCCTACTTGTTTGGAAAGCAAGACAAGCAAGGGAAAGTAATTTTGCTGGATGGCCGTTACTTCCGCGATGAATTGAAAAAGAAAAACAATAAGAATGTACCCAACGAAACGGGCGATATTTTAGGCGAAGCGCAATGGGCCTGGCTGGAACGGGAGCTTACCAATAGCCAGGCCTCCATTCACTTCATTGGCTGCGGTATCCAGATATTGCCCGAAGAACATGCCTATGAAAAATGGGCTAACTTCCCTCAAGCCCGTCGTCGCCTGCTGGATCTGATTCAAAAAACGAAGGTGAAAGGTGTTATTCTACTCAGTGGAGACCGCCACATGGCCGAAATATCCAGGATACAACTAGACAACTATCCTTACCCACTTTATGAAGTTACCTCCAGCGGACTTACGCATACCTGGACATTGGGCAGCAATGAGCCGAATCGCTATCGGGTAGGCCAAATGGTGACTGAACTCAATTTTGGTCTGCTGGAAATTCACTGGGATAAGCAGCCGCTTACAATAGATATACAAGTACGTGGCCTAAACAATAAACTACTAATGAATCATTTAGTAACTTTTGGGCAGCCTTTGACAGGGAAATAAGTAAGGATA
>JAZKGK010000168.1:0-9420 GCA_040385915.1 Bacteroidota bacterium | reverse complement strand
GCTCCCCTGGAGCAGTGTTTTGTTGCACATGAAGCATTTATTCCCAAAAGTGAAATCGCTGCGGGTGAACCCAGATTCACTACTCATGGCTTAAAAGTGGAGCTTCATTCCTTCGTGGGAATCAACAAAACCCAAAGACTCATAAAATCTCTTGGCTTCTGGCCTCTGTTTGTCTGTAGTTAATTGCAGCAGGTGGGCTCCCCTGGATTTAGCTCTTTGAATGGCATACTGAAAAATTTCTTTGCCGAACCCTGTTCCGCGGTAAGTAGATTTCACCCGCACGGCCTCAATCTGTGCCCGGATGCCACCTTGGTAAGTCAGGTACTGAATAAAGCTCAGTTGGAATGTAGCGACGATTTCCGTGTCCAGTTCTACCACGGTCAGTTCTTGGTACGGATCATTGGCTATGGTTTGGAATGCCTGGAGATAGGAAGTGGGTAATGGCCATTGAAAGTTTTCTCTTTGTGCGCCTAAGGTATCATCGGCGAGCATCTGAACGATTTCGGCCAGGTCAGCTTCCGTGGCTACTCGATAGTCTAATTTCATTGGTTGTTTTTGCTTATATGGATAGTATGTCTAATGGTTCGTGTTGGAGCATCCGGATTGCTCTGGGATATGGGATAAACGAATATAGGAAATAATCGAAACAAAGCTTGAGTTTGGATTCCTGAGCGGTATACTGCTCCATAGGAGCGGCCTGTTTATAGAGATAGGGGCTTGAAAACAATATTGGCTCCATCCGAGTCTCCTCCATTGAACTGAGGAGACTCGGATGGAGCCAATACCAGGCTGGTTTCGCAAAACCAACCCTGGATACATAGTCACACTAACATATGTGTCCTAATGAAGCACCGTTAGTTTGGTCTGGTGGGCATGGGTAGTAGATGTACGCTTGACCAGATAAATGCCCGAGGTATATTGGCTGACGTTCAGTGGTAACTGATAGCGTTGTCCCGCTTGGGTCTGTCCACTGAACAGGTTTGTTTTGATGATGCCTTGCACATCGAATACATCCACGGAGGTGTATTCGGCGGTTTCAGCCACAAATTCAATGGTTACGTTATCGGTTGCTGGCACTGGGTAGGCCTTTATGCCCACTTCCTCAACCGATTGCTCCGTTTCTTCTGCTGCGGTCCGAAAAACAAGCTTGTCCAAGGGAGGATTTACCCGAACGACAAATACGCTGGTCGCATTGATTGGATGAGCCCCAAAGCTAGCCCCAGCATCGGTATAACCGGAAACGTAGGCGCGTCCGGCTTGGTCTACACCTACGGCATGGCCATGATTGGAGACAGGGCCACCACCAGTCATTTTCCAGAGAATAACCCCATCGGCGCGGTACTTGATTAAGGCTAATTCCCGGTCGGCAGCTCCACCAGTGGCGGCCAAGGCTTGGTTTCCTCCCGTACTCTGGGCCAAGGCATTGCCCGTAAAGCTGCCAGTTACAAATAGATGACCGCTTGCATCCCGAACAACACTCGTCAATTCATCTGATTTGCTTCCTGCTACTGACCGAACCCAGGTGATTTCCCCAATAGCATTGTATTTAACCAAATAACCATCCATACCGCCGGCATTGGGCAACGCATAGACCGGGATTTTTGCTTGCAAATAATTGCGGTAAAAAATCATGTTGCTGCCGTAATGATAGCCCACCACATACGCATTTCCAGCCGCATCTACGGTGATGTCTCTACCAAGATCCAGGCTGGTACCTCCCGCTTGGTTGGCCCACTGAAACAGACCAGAAGCATTGTATTTGGCAATGAACATATCGGTATAGCCCAATAACTGCGGATTGGATGACAGCGTATTCCAGTGCTGGTAGGGCAACTGATTATAAAAGGAAAGGGTATGAGAAAAACTTCCGGTCAGGTAGACGTTGCCCGCCTGATCCATATCTACTGCATTCCCTGAATCAGTTCCCTGGCCTATTCCTACGCGATTGGCCCATAGTAGGTTGAGTACTGGAAATCCCTCGCCGTCTTGGGCTATTTGGTATTTGGCCACGAAAGCATCGTGATAAGTTGCTTCACCTTTTAGGGTGATGGTCTTGGTTACCTTATTATAGGCGTCGATACCGTAGAAAGAAGCTTCCTTGGTAAAAGAGCCCGTTAGTACCAACTGGGCATTATTTATATTGCCCACGACTTTTAGCCCCTTTGCCTCATCATTCCCCAGGCCTCCAGCCCGCGCTGACCAGTGTAATGCACCAGTTGGTACGTAGTATCGGGCTATAAATATGTCGCTGCCACCGCTGCTTTGCAGCGTTTCGGATAAGAAGCTGCTGCACGGATCTTTCGGATCGTTGGTGCGGAAATTATCGATCGTTGCTTTCCCTCGGAAGGAGCCGGTGACATACAGAACACCATCGGCATAGCTAATATCGCCCAAGTGGTCATCTTCCGGGCCTGCCATGCGCTTAACCCAGTCTGGTTCGCCGGTTACGCCATTGAAATGTGCTACGAATACGTCCGTTCCTCCGGCTCCGCAGCTAAGATAAGCGCCAATCCATAAGTCTCCCTTGTATTCGCCAGCCAGCATATAATCACCATTGGTTTCTACCTGGATGCGGGTATTGGCGTACGTGCCTTTGACCGAGCGTGCCCAGGCAAAACTCTGCGCTTGTACTCCAGTGGAAAGTAGCCAAAGTACACCCATGAGCACCAAAGCAATAGCTGGCTTTGGACGAGAAGTATACCATTTAAATGTTTGTACAGAAGAAAAGGTTTTCAATGCGTTTTTCATGGTTTGAAAATTTAGAATAGGACTGTTTAATGAGAAGCAGCGCCAAAATCAACCTATCCAGCCAAGTAATTGATTCACGGATAGAGAAGATGGCCGTTGACAGATCAAATATAGAAGAACTGGCAGGTGAGGAAAAGGGGCGCTTAACCAGAAGCATCTGTGACTTAACGAAAGGGGCATTCTACTTAGTAAGGAGTCAAATAGGTTAACAACTACTGGCAAGTCCTTTCCCTTAGGGCTTGCTACGCAATAACCTATACATTTAGCCTGGTTGTTTTCTTTTTTTTCTGCGTTGCAAAATCCTTGAATAGCGCTGCTATTGAAGGATTTTACGCCTTGTAAAAGAATGGGGCCGCCCAGGCAAAATCCCGGCGGCTAAATTGTACACTTTATTGCGTAACAAGCCCTTAGTGTTCGTTAGGCTCCTGTATACGATAATACGATCTGGCAGTGTCAGCAGTTGAAATATTCGCTGCAATAGCTGCTTTCTGGGTGGGAAAAAGGTGAACAAGAATGGACTTAACTATTTGATAATGTTGAAGTAGGTGTTTGGTGTTCCAAATCGATTACTAAACCTATATCTTGCTGCTTTGTTGTAAACTGAACATATATGAAGGATATTTTTATTGAAACCAAAAAGCAGATAAATTTAAATTCACTTAAAAGAAATGATGCGAAACGCGCTTGTATTGATCAGTGCCCTCCTTCTTACTTATTGTTCCAATCCAGTAAAGCAAACTAACCCAGCCGCTGTAGCGGAGCAGCAGATTTCACCTACTGTGCTATTGATTTCTATTGACGGTTTTCGCTACAATTATTTTGACAAAAATGCAAGTCCCAACCTGAGCCAATTGGCCAGTGAAGGAGTGAAGGCCGAATGGATGACACCCATTTTTCCTAGCATGACTTTCCCCAATCATTATTCCATTGTCACGGGCATGTATGCCGAACACCACGGCATTGTGAACAACTCGATGTACGACCCGGAATTTAAAGCCAATTTCTCGATGGGCAATGCCGCTGAAGTGAAAAATGGCCGTTGGTGGGGAGGCGAGCCTTTATGGGTTACTGCCGAAAAACAAGGACAGAAGAGTGCTACTTTTTTCTGGCCAGGCTCGGAGGCCGAAATTGCCGGAAAACGCCCTAGCTACCTACAGCCCTACGATGTGAAAATTCCCAACAATGCCAGGGTCGATACCGTCCTCTCCTGGTTAGATAAACCCAAGGAACAACGCCCCACTTTCCTGACACTGTATTTTAGCAAAGTAGACGATGCCGGCCACCACTACGGACCTGATTCACCACAGTTAATAGACGCCATTCAATCGGTAGACAGCACCATCGGCTACCTGATTGCTGGTCTGAAAGCCCGCAAGTTGTTTAACCAAGTGAATATGTTGGTAGTTTCCGACCACGGTATGACTGCCCTCAGCCCCGAACGGGTAATTTACCTCGACGACTATATAGATAGTACGCAGGTAGATCGAATTAATTGGGGCGTGGTGACAGGAATATGGCCGCAAGCTGGCCGGGAAGACAGCGTTTATCGTCGCCTGCAATCCCAGTCTCACCCGTCTATGCAGGTGTACCGCAAGGCAAACATTCCTGCCCGCTATCATTATCAGCAAAACCGCCGGATTGCGCCCATTCTATGTGTAGCCGAAAGTGGCTGGACGATCACTTCGCGTAAATTTGCCAAAACATCTAAGAGCGAGCCTTATGTGGGTACCCATGGCTATGACAACCAGACGCCTGATATGAGGGCTATTTTTATCGCCCACGGCCCTGCTTTCCGGGAAGGATTCGTAGCAAAGCCTTTTTGTAATATTCACCTATACAGCCTAATGGCTAAAATTTTGGGTCTAACACCCGCTGCCAACGATGGCCGATTGGACTCGATAAAAACGGTACTTAGAAAGCAAGGAGTAGTGAGTAGTGAATAATGAGGAATGACGCAGGTTATTATGTTGGCAAAGTAGATACGTACGTTAGTAGCCATTTCAATATGAAAAACTGGGGTTGGAGATAGGTCTCCAGCCTTTTTTGTTAATTGGGAGCAAATCTTTGGCAGGTAATAATGAATGCAATTTTGGAGAATGTCTAGGCTGTTGCTTCAATACCTTGCATAAAATTTTATAAGGAAGATTTTTCTCTCTTGGCGTAGCATGGCAAACAAATTCCTTTCATTACTGTATATACTAACGTTGAGTTTTGGTTTGGAATCTTGTTACCATGAGCAGCAAATACCCGTCAGCATTGATTTTGACTATGCCATTATTGCTGAAAGTTTTACTGTTCCCGTAGAGCTACGGCTAACCAATAAAACTACTGGTGCTGATTTTTACAAGTGGACCTTTGAAGGCGCTTCGCTGCCTGCCTCTAAAGAGAAGCAACCGGGCACAATCAGCTACCATCAGGCGGGCACTTATACTATTAAGCTAGAAGCCTGGAACGACACGCAGCGCAACACGAAAGAGATCGTATTACGACTGGATTCGGCCGTTACTCTGGCCTTTGATGTAGCCGTATTGGTGAATGATTTTGTACCGGCAGTGGTCAATATAACTAATCATACCAGGGGAGCTACTACCTACGAATGGACATTTGAAGGCGGAAGCCCGTCCTTCTCTAGTGTGTCTGATCCAACAGATGTGCTTTTTACTAGTCCGGGGGATCACAAAATAAGCTTGAAGATTACGAATGGCCGAGAGACCTTTTCTACCTCTAAAACCATCACGTTACAACCTGCTTTAACAACCGATTTTGCCATTTTGCCCTCCATTGACGATGACGACTATGAAGCTCCGCTCAGGGCTACACTCCAAAATCATACGCAAAATGGTTTGCGTTACGAATGGAGCAGCAATGGTGGAACGATTACGAATGCGAAAAGCAAAGAGACGGCTATCCAATTTGATACTCCAGGAGAATATATAATTACGCTGAAAGCTGAAAATGATAAAGATACCCAAAAAGTAACGCGTACGATTCGGGTAAAACCCAATAGCCATATTTATATACGAGAAGATGTAAAGCTTGGCATTAGTGCGGCACATAGCACAATAGGCTGTTTTTATGCCCCACAACTGCGTAAAGTACTAAGCAAAGAAGACGTATCTACTGACACTGGAAAGATGGTCGATCTGATCTTTTTTGGCATCAATTCTTCTTATAGTTACTGCCGTTTTATATCCCCCGACTCAGCGGTAAGTTTCACCTTTTCCGCCATTCCTTCTGCTACCCATACCAGTTTTGTTAATACGCTGGACAAAACTTCGCTCTCCTTTACAGTCGCTGACTTTGACGCAATGACGACGGATATACCTATTAAGAGCTTAGCCATCAAAGAAAATGATACGGGAACGGCTTACTTCAACAACACCAATACACCTATGATTGTATTATTTGAGACACAGGACGGCCGTAAAGGGGCTATCAAAGTCAAGTCGTTTGTAGCAAACGGAAGTCAATCGTACATCCTTGCCGATATTAAAATTCAGAAATCCCATTGAGTAGATTATCCTTTATTATGCGACTCGTTTTTTTCGTAGGTATTATACTGCTTCTTAGTGCTTTGCCGAGCTTAGCTCAACAGGTAGACCTGAGCCATATAAACAAGACCTTTTCCCAGAAACCAGTCAAGATCGGAGGAGGCATTTCGGCCAGTAGCGTAATTTATCAGGGGAATGATGGCCAGGGACGTCAGCCCTTCACCTACTTTCTGAATGGAAATGTTAATATTAATTTATACAATCAAATTAATCTCCCATTCAATTTCAATATTACTAATCTTGGGAATAATTTCTCCTATCCTACTTTGCCCAACCGTCTGAGTGTACATCCGACCTATAAATGGGTTACCGGGCATATAGGAGACGTTTCAATGACTTTCTCATCCTATACCCTGAATGGGCATATGTTCAGAGGGGCCGGCGTGGATCTCACTCCAAAAGGCCCGCTGAAGTTTAGCGCTATGGCGGGACGATTACAGAGAAAGGTGGAATATGATTCCACGAACCTGCTTGTTCCGTCTACTTACCAAAGGACGGGCTATGGGGCAAAAGTGCGTTATGAGCAGGAAGGATACTACCTGGGAATGACTTTTATACGTGCGAAAGACGATGCAAGCTCGCTGACGTGGAAGCCGGATAGTCTACATATCTTACCCAAAAGCAATGTTGCTATGAGTTGGGAGGGAGGAATAAAAATAATACCTAACCTTAATTTATCGGGAGAATATGGTTTGAGCATTCTTACCCGAGATGTCCGTTCTCCACGAGAAGGAACCTCCATTATACATAGAATGCTAGCTAATCGTACAGCCACCCAATCTTATCGTGCGATACGAGGTGAGTTGAATTACCAATTATTGAGAAACACCATTGGTATTGGTTACGAGCGTATTGATCCGGAGTATGCAACACTGGGAGCCTACTATTTCAATAATGACTATGAGAATTTGACTCTACGGTATGCTCGTCCATTTTTGAAGGACAAAGTTACTGTTGCCCTTAGCTGGGGAGTACAGCGAGATGATTTGCATAACAACCAGCAACAGGCATCAAGCCGATTTGTAAGTTCTGCAAACATAAATTATACTCCAAATGAGAAATTTAATACTTCTCTATCCTATTCAAGCTTTCAAACGTACCTTAATATAAGATCTCAGTTTGATTACATTAATAAGCAAACGCCTTATGACAATTTAGACACATTAAACTTTACCCAGCTTTCTCAAAATATGGCTTTAAATACAAATTACAGCTTTGGGAAAACAGAGACGAAGAAACATACGCTGAATGTAAACCTTAGTTATCAGGAAGCGGCCGATAAGCAGGGCGATATTATCCGGCCAGGCAATTTGTCTCAGTTCTACAACCTGAATACCGCCTATAATTTTCTTTTGGTACCCCAGGCCATTAGCTTCCAAACCGCTTTTAATGCTACTTATAACTATGTTGGCAGTAGTAATTCGTTAATACTTGGACCAACTGTGGGCATTAGGGCAAAAGTATTGAATAAGAAGGTGACAACAGGGATTTCTTCTTCATACAATGCTAGCATCCATGCAGGAGTTGTGCAGGGCAAAGTATTGAATTTGCGTTGGAATGCAGCCTATTCATTTTTGAAAAAACAAACTTTGAATGCCAATATAATCTGGCAGCAAAGAAAGATAACTGGTAAAAACACCATGCAGGCCATTACCGCTACCGTTGCGTATGCGTACAGCTTTTAACATAAGTACACATTTTCGCTACTTGATTATATGTATCCATCCGGCAAACCCCATACCTGTACTTAATCGAATAGACACATTGCATTGATAGAATTAGTAGCTTTAAGACAAGTCGGCTGCTAGAGCCATATTTGGAGAAAGTGAAGCTAGATTTGGAAAGGTAGTTAGGCCAGATTGTTACTCAAACCCTCATTTAATTCGAAAGCCCCCAATGAAGAGTTGCTGGCAGATATCCCTGTAAGAGCAGCGGATGAACTGGATGGCATTTACCTTTATAATTGCTCTTAGGGGTGGTAAGGAAGTCGTCCTTTTCAAAAGAAAGAAAAGCCGATACAATGAAGAAGATTGATAGAATCCAGATTTATCGAAAGTGTGGTTAATCTCCTAAATCAAAGGAATAAACCGGTTTGGAACTCGAAAATCTCAGTCGCATATTTCTAGGTTAGGTAATATTAAAGCATAGAAAAGAGGAATGGTTACTCAAGAAAGGGCAGTAGAATTAGCCCAAGAAGAATTATTAAAAATCGACTGGATAGGCCCTGCATATATAGTTGATTCTATTGGTATGAAAAATACTGTCTATGCTTGGATAGTCCCTTTTCTAATCCCAAGAAGAAAAAAGATTTCTGGACTGGAGCTTATAAATGTTTTATCATTTTAAAGGAAAGTGGACAAGTATTCCTGCCAGGCTCTGGAATGAGTACAGAACGCTGGATTGAGAAGCTGCTTTTTGGCTTAGAAGGCAAGCAAATGGATTTAAAGGTAACCGGGATTCACAATAAACTGAAAGTTGTTTATACCTTACAGCAACTCAGGCCTTGGAATCTGGCGAAAGATGAAATTGACCAGTTTGATGAGTTAACAATTAGAAGAAAGCTTTTCAAGCTACCAGCCATATTTGACAATTTACATTTCGAGTTTGATGACCATAAATTTTTTATATTGAAGTCACAGCAAGACTTTGAATACGAACTCACTGAAAAATAGTATTGCCGAAAACCGGCTTCAATCAATCACAGGGCTTTCATCAACGCATCTAGCGTTTTCTGCATTCAACTGCCCCAGATTCTGACTGAGGGCATCGGTATCGGTGGTTGTCTCGGTGATCTCAGTGAAAAAGGCATCCAGTTTAGGTGTGTCCAAAGTAAGTAATTTCTCGGCAATACCCTTGAGTTGCAGGTTGCTGAGTTGGGTGAAAGGAACCTGGCAGAGTTTCTCCAAGGCAGCCTTGGCCTTGACTTTGTCGGTAGCTTTCCCTTGCACTGCTTTGAGCAGCGTACAAAGTGCCGCATCGTCTTTGGCGCGCTCATTACACACCTCGCATTCCGATTTGTCTTTAGGAACAGCCCCTGCCGTTACGGCTACTAAAATAGAGACCGTGGCCGTGACTTTGTCGATGGCCTGGATGTGCTGAATCCGGCTGTCGATGACCGTGG
>JAZKGK010000167.1:0-15795 GCA_040385915.1 Bacteroidota bacterium | reverse complement strand
ATGGCGCATTCGCTCAGCCGCGAAGAAGCCGCCAAAGAAGTAAGCATCGCCCTGGGTTTCCGAAGCCTCAGCAGCGACTTCCGCACCACCATCGAAGACCGGATCAACTGGCTGGTCAAGAATGGGCAGTTGATTGAGGTGGGTGGGAAGTTGACGGTGTGATGGTAGGGGAAGGGAAATTGGTATTTTCCGCCGTTGTGGGTGTTTCCCATCGCCGTTGCTGGTGTTTGCCACCAACAACCTTTTCGAAGTGGATGGGCAGAAGAAACCGGCTAAACTATACAATTCGGGCTAATTTCTGAAGATGGAGAGCTATTTATGGAATTTACTGATGAAGAAAATAGATACTTGCGCAGTAACTTTAAAATTAAACCTGGAAGTGAAATTTAAATTTCCTGCCGTTGTTGGCATTTATCACCAGCAACCTTTTCTAAATAGATAGACAGAAGAAATCTATTCAACCACGCAATTTACCGAGCAAGGAATACCATACAGGCTAGTTGTTGGTGGAAAACACCAACAACGGCAGGAACACCCACAACGGCAGGACGGTGGGCGAACGGTGGAAAGCTTATTATTTATTTGATTACATTAACTTTTTAACCGTTAGCCATTGTTGGTGTTTTCCACCAACAACTAGCCGACATCCAAAACCAAACGACATGTTTGAACATCAACACATTGCCTTCTTTACGGCCACTATTCTGGAATGGAAATACCTGCTCAAGCCCGACAAATACAAAGATATCATAATCCAGAGCCTGACTTTTTTGACTACTAAGGAAAGAGTGAAAGTATACGGCTTTGTCTTGATGCCTAACCATATTCATTTGCTTTGGAAAATCAATCCTCCATATACCAGAGCCGAAGTTCAGCGCGACTTTCTCAAATATACTGCGCAAATGATTAAATATGATTTAGAGCAACATCATCCACAGGTATTAGAGAAACTCCAAGTTTCGACCACAGATCGAAAGTACCAGTTTTGGGAAAGAAACCCACTGTCTGTGTATTGCTATAGCCCAGAGATTACTGAACAAAAGTTAAATTATATTCATCTTAACCCTCTGAAAAACAAATGAAAGCTTACCGAACAGCCAGAAGATTATTATTACTCCTCTGCCCGGTTTTACCTCAAGAATGAGCCAAGTTTTGCATGTCTGACCCATTATTTGGATTGACGGCTATTGAAAACAAGCTAAGCGAGTCGAGCGGAAAAGGTTGTTGGCGGCCGCCGCTGCGGTGGAAAAACTGTACAACAGCTCGGAGTGAATTGGGAATATATCTACGCTTGTTGGGTTTTGATTTTCGGATAGCTTTTGCAGACATAAGACTAGACTATTCAGCACCTTTTAGCTGGAGCGTCAGTGGAGTAGTGCCGACATTTTCAGAGGAAATTAAAGCATAAACAGTTTCGCCATTAGCTATTTTTTTGTTAGCCAAGTCAAAAACTATTAAATCTGTCTTTAAGCTTTTGTTCGAAGTAGACGCCTCTATCATATTACCAATAGTTATACCTGGACCTAACGCATATCCAATAGGATAGCTACGAACATTTCGGCCCGAACTACTATTGTTATAAACATTTAATCGCAAAACTGTTAATGGTAAGTATAATAAATAGATAGCCACCCCTTGCTTAAGATGCCGATAGGTGGCAGCGGGCTCCATAGGTATTAATGGCCTAATACCAGAAAAGATATTGAAGTTCTCTCCCAGTATTAAATCCCCACCAGAATTATTGGTGATTTTCACAGCGATTACTTTAATACCTGTTCTTTCTTCTTTCTTCGCATATTTCTTGTTTCCCTTCGCTCTCAGTATAGCAAACCGATACGAAAAATCAACATTGCTTTCGGTTAGATTATTCGAATAGGCAAATGTCTTAGGATTAATGGAGTTATAAGAAGAGGCACAACCAGTAAAAATGAGACTAAGGGCAAAAAACAAAGAAACGAATAGATGTTTTTTCATAAAAGGAGATGAGTAAACTCAATAAATTAATAGATAATTTGCAATATTAAGCTATTAATATACAATTCCCCTGCTCTTTGTCATTTATTATAACAATCTAAATATAGCTATATCACCTAAACAGCCCGTTGCTGGTATGAGGTACTTTAATCGAAAGCAATGGCGCTTAACTTGTATTTAGGGCATCATGAAACAAACTCGGCAGATTTTGGAAATCTGCCGAGTTTACTAGCCTTTACCAGGAACGAGAAAACCAGAACCTATCTTGTCCGGGCTTTTTGTGGATTGAAACCCGCTACTTCGGCAGCGGTATCATTAAAGGCCTGAAACCTGGTAACCTTCCCATCCTGAAGGGTTAACAAGTGCATCCACTCGTTTTCTATCATCTGTCCCGTGGACTTAATACGAGCGCGGCTATGGCCTAAAACCGCCACCTTATCTCCCTGTGCAATGTAGTCGCGGGGTTCAAATTGCTCAAAATTGAGCGCCTCATTCAGTTTATTAAAAAACTGTTGTACTTGTTGATGCCCTCGAAAAGAACCAGCGTACGGTATACACAAGATCACCGACGTATCCAATTTATACGTCGCTCCAGAAGCAGTACCCTCCAGTTGTTGGGAAGAATAAAAGGGAGGATAAAGAAGTTAAAAACTACTAGGAAGGTAGCGGGTACAAATCAAATTTGCAAGCTATTTTTGAATAAGGGGGAGCAGCTTAACGCCAATTTGTTGCCCGAAGCTGATGGCCATGGCTAAAGCATGATCCTCATTCCATTGCTTTGAAGAATGCGCTTCCATTAATAGGTCTGAGGGCGCGATCCAGCGCGGCTCAATGGCTATACGGCCTACTATCTGTCCTTCAGTATCGAAAACAAAATGCTCCGCTTGAAATCCTGGTAGCATTTCTGGTGTAAGAGCAACTCGAAACTGCCCTATTTTTGAATCCTTCATTTTGATGGTTCCTATGAGCACAGCCGGAGAAATGGTCGGAATTGCGCCGAAATCTATTACCTGATCAATCAATATATGCCAGCTAACTTGATCGCTTTCGCTGAGCATGAGCGTCTGTACAATATCTTCTGTCAACGTCCAATCGCGCAGATTCAACTGAATTTCAACAGGCCTGTTTGCTGGCATAGCAGCCTCACCAAGCAACTCAATATCGTGTACGGACACGACAAAATGGTGCCCCAATGAAGGGACGCTGGCAGGGAAACGCCATCCCATGGCTGTTTCTCGGCGCACCATTCGTCCAAACTTTAGCACCAGGTGAAATTCCAAGGCAGAGGCACACGGATCCCAATTGCCCTCTTGCATATAAAAATCGGGCTTAGGAATAGCCATCCGTTTTTGCTTGTTCACGAGCAATGCTGGCCAAGCTTTGTGAACGGAACTGCGCAGATTATCCAGCTTTAGGTGCGTTAACAAAAGAGGTAAGTCTGTCGCTGGAGCGGTGAGATATTGTCTGCAAGCAGGCAGTATGGCCTCTATTGCAGCCAGAATAGCGGTGGTTGACAAAGTATCATACCAGGGATCAGCTGTTTCGGCATCTACGGCAAAAAAATTATCCGGGCCTCCTACAAAATAGGTGGCATACCCTTTTTTCCCGCCTGCCACCAAGAGGTCGTATACCAATTCCTCCTGTTCCTCTCCGGCCGGATGGGTATCAAGTCGGTCAACTGTAAGCTGGGTCGGTTCTTGAAGCGATCGGCCAGCCAATACGACACCTTCTTTTAAAGTACCCACTCCGTTGGTAGCCATCGTCGGAATGCCATCAATCAATGCCCAAGGATCTACTGCCAGCCTCATCGGCCCCTGGCTACTGGCTACCCGAAAGGGATGAGATGCCGTAGAGAACACCTGAAGTTTATTTAACTGATACAGGGGTCGTTTGGCTCGTTTTGGTGTTTCAATTAGCACAACTTTGCCAGGCCCCCCATTGGATTGCACTTCATCTCCAAGGCGGATTTGTTCCATCGGTTTGACGGAACCATTGGCCATCAACACACCCGTGTTTTTACCAAAACAACTGCCATTGGAGGGATTATACCAATTCAGTGATCCCCAATTGCATAAACTTATGCAATAGCCATTTGCTTGATTGATATTGGTGACAACAGGTGACATCGGTACATCGGATACATAAGTGGTGGTTTCTTGCTCTGGCATATTAGCGTTGATCGTACCAGATGCTACAGGAAGTACATCTGACCCGGACAATGGGATATACCAACTGCGGTAAGTGCCATTCCACCAGTTGCCCGGCCCTACTTCTAGCGGGACCTTAAGTCCAGAGGATTGAGACTGCTGAATGCATCCGTCTACGCTTGTAGAACCCAGTGCTTTTAGCGTTATCCAAAGGTTAAAGAGAAACCAGGTAGCTGCGTTAGTACTATCACCACCCATGGCAAGAGCCTGGTTGATATTGGCGGTAAATACTCCTGACCTGATGGCACCGTCTAGTATGGAACAGGCAGAGACACCCTGGCCTGCCGAAATAATGGTATTCAGGGCAGTAGCCGTTGGCGTATAGGCCGTTTGAAATACCCCTAGATAACTAGCGGGAAGCGCTTGTAGAAATGTGCTATTGTTATTGGAAAGATCAGTTGACAGCTTTGAGGTATCCAGCGAAACTGATGCTCCCTGACGAACCGCATCCGTCAATATGGTTACTCCGTAATTTCCCCACCAGCCGCCATTCAGATTGCCATTTACTCCGGCGACCTGATTGGCCACTTGAGTTGCTGCCGCCGTTTGACCAATACCCTGAAAAAAGGCATTCCGGTAACCTGCATACGGACCGGTATAGTCGTAGGATGAAAAATAGCCGAGTCCATAGTCATCGGGATGGGGCGTGATCCCATTGTTCGGAAGATTAACTTCCAGGAGATTGGCGAGCGTTCCCCGATGGGCACTATCCAATGCGGGATTTCCGTAATAGGGAAGTGCATTGATCAAGGCATCCAATTGCGACTGGACATCACCAGTCTGGCTTACCTGGACATGAGCGTGGCCGTTATTGATTGCTTTGATGGTATCTTGGACAAACTGCTGCTGATACTGAGGAAAGGAGGGCATGAGGATGAGTTACTTTACTTTTTGTAAGAAAATAAAAAGAATACAGTGGGAGGGCGTTTTGGCACCCTCCCGAAAAGTAATAAGCACATCAGGCAGACCTTTGCCTCGTGGGCACAACTGCAGGTGCTTCTACGGCAATGGTGAAGTCAGCCTGAGCATTTCCAAGCGTGTTGCTGGCAGCTACCGTATTGCTTGTTTGAGAAGCGACAGCCGCTTGCTGGCCATTGGGGGCAAAAGCACCCGTTTTGGGATCGAATGTCAGGAAAGGCGGCAGCGCTCCACCTGAAACCGCATAAGTCATTGGTGTACTGGGCATAACTCCGAAACTCGGGCCATAACTTTGCTGTATCGATGGCGTACTGTTGAGGATGAAGTTTAGGTTCACCATGGTCATGTAATTGGGTGCCATACCCGACATTGTCAGCGTAAAGAGCGTACCACTGATGTTGCTATAGACCACGCCCGATCCAGCCTGTTGCAGATAACCTGAGGCCTGAGACGGTGCATACTGGCCATTGCTGTCGGGCAAAACGGGCTGAAGTAGCAGTATAAGTGATACCAAATCGATTCCATCACTGGTTACAGTAGCATTGTTTCGTGGCGTGCTGAGCCAGGTTTGCGTTTTAACTGTAACGGTGTTAGACGACTGGACAGATTTAGCTGATGGAGCGGGCATCTGTGGCTGGAATGAAACCGAATTGTCGCTCATCAGGCTCAACAACACGGCTATGGGTCGTTGTTTGGGGTCGGGTTGTACAACCGTCAGTATTTTACTCATACCCAAGCCATCGGTAATCACTTGCCAAATGCAGTTGGGAAGGGTAGTGAGCGTTCCCAGGCTGATAGATCCATTGGCGTTGCAAGACAAATACTGCCCTGCGTTGGAAAGTGAAAATCCGATCATCAGCAGATTCGCCTGATCTTTATTGATATATGGAAAAGCATAATCAATGCTGCTGGCTTTGCTCGGAACATATAGTCCGGCGAGTTTAGCGTAGTTATTTACAAATTCCTCCACCGGATCTGGTTGCTTCTTAAACATTTCGTAGAACATCAGTCCAATCCCTGCCAAGGCCGCTAATATGGCCAGTGGCCCGGCTACGGCAATAATGCCAGCCATAAGGCCATCGGCAGCAATGAGGCCACCTGCTACTGCCCACTCGCCAATGGTAGCAAAAAGCATCAGGGCTCCTCCAACAATGTTCAAAATATCCGATGCAAGAGCCACACCGGAGTCTCCCTGGCTGATGGAATAAATACTGTAGCCAATTCCAGCCAGGATGAAAAGCGGACCAATACGCGTAGCAATAAACTCATCCAGGTTTTTACCTAACACCTTCGCCACCCATCCGGCATCTTCCGCACCAGTAGACGCACCATTCACTAACACAGCAGTAGCGATGCCCTGATCTGTTACAGCCAGCCTGCCAATGGTGCCTTCCGTATCAGCTAGCCAACGGGCAGCGGTATTGCCAATCTTTACTAATCCCTGATCAAGCGCTTCCGCTTCGCCCGTGACAATAATACGATTAACGGCTGCTACCCGTTGAAAACTGGTCATCCCATCGACATTAAAAATAGCATATACCCGTACCCCTCTCTTCACAATAGCAGCCAACACTTGCAGGCCAATTTGGGTAGTATCGGTAATCAACTGCGCTTTTTCCTCATCCGTCAGCTTATCCCAGCTTTTGAACTCTGAAATTAAATTAAAGATCGCCATGCATCCAATACCACTAATGAAAAGTCCACTAAATATACTGGCGACCGAGGATAGCTTCGGATACGTAGTTGAGAACCAGTTGACAAATTTATTGGCCACATAGGGCAGTGCTAATGCATCGTTAATGGCTTCGGAGAAAGACCGCAGCGCTGCGATAGAGGCTTTAAGAATCTCATCAGCATCAGTACCCGCCAGAATTTGTTGGATCTGGCTTGCTGCCGCCGCAATCTGCGCGTCTTCATTATGAATATTATTGGTAACAAACGACTGTAGATAAAGCTTGATGAGGTCGAAACTGCTGGCATCTCCGGTGAAGCCGAACATGCTAGGCAGAATGTTGGTGGACAGAAATATATTGATAGTCTTGTTATATTGTTGGGCAAAGTAGCCGGATGGATCCATGGCGGTCAGCACCGATACATTTTGCTGAAAAAGCCGGGATAAGGTTGTTCCATCCGTAGAGCCCGTATTGATTCCCATTTGCAAAGCAATATTTGCTAAAATAGCGGGCGCCGTATTGTAGGTATAATAGGCAAAAGCCCAGTAAAGCTTATTTGTCTTTGCATACGCTCCCACTGCCCTCACCTCGTCAATCAAATTTTGCTTGAGTTTGGGATCTGAAGCAGCATCGGTGATCACATTGGTATTAATGTCGTTCACGCAGGCTATAATCTGGTTGTCAATGATGCCTTCATAGGCTTTGGAGTTAGTATTTTGATCGGTCAGGTAGTCAAAGGTCAGCGGAAAACGTTGTTGCCATTCATATTGAAATAGTGCCTGGCCATGGGTATAATACACCTTAGAAGTACTCACCTGCTGCTTCAGCCAGGCGGCGGCTCTGGGACCATTCAAATTTTTACAATTACTGTCCGACCCATCCGCTAGTCCCTGAGTCATCACACTGGTGGCCAATGATTGATACCAAGCCTTGGGATCTGAAATGCCCGGAACAGCGCTATTTGCCACCTTGGCAAGTTCGCCGTTCAGCGTTGGTTGCGGCATGCCTGGGAACACCAAATTCCACATATCAGCGGAAATAAAGCTATTCATAATATTGCTGAGATCCTGCGTGACCGCACCCTGTACTGCATCTCCCCATTGTCCATCTTTTTGGGCAAAAGGAGCCATTGCCAGCAGTCCATACATATTTAGTGTGCCGTCTGACAGAACCTCATTCAAGCTGATTGCTTGCTTGTTTACCATTGGATGTAGATCCTTATTTTCATTAATGGCCTGAATAGCAGTACTCGTATTCAAGCGATAGGCTCTTACCCGATTTGGAAGATCATGGGCACTAGAGCCATCTTTTACAAATTGCAAACTGCCCGTTTCGGCCAGCCCAGTCCTTTGTTGATGCGCAGGATCTAAGCCCTCCCATACGAGCCTATTGCCAGCTATCCCAGAGTTGGCAACGGGTTTACCATCAATAATCAAACGGCCATCAAAAATGCCAAAAGGGGCTGATTTAGGAGAGGTACGGTAATAACCAGTAGCCAGTGATATAGCACGTACCCCTTGCAGGCCTACCAGTGTACCATGGGGGGCGGTACCATCAATGGTAAAGGCTCCGTTGATAGTAGCAGCGGCAGCATCTTCCATCGCTGATAACCAATACGGATATACGCTATCTGGTCCAGTGTACGGATTTCCTTGGTCTGAATCTGGTTCGATATTGGATTTAAAGCTCAGGTTCCATACCATCTGACTATTGTGCTCTCCTAATTGTAAAGCGGCTGCAAATGCGCCCATCCCAGGATCCCAAGGTATAGCGCCCGTTTGCTTGTCTTCAAACTCAAAAGTAAAGGTTGGCGGCTCCAGTGGATTGCCTTGCGTAACAGTATAGGTCAGTCGCAAGCGATCGTTTACCCACTTGGCAGACTTCCATTTGTCTGAAGTAGCATCCCAGAGCAGGCCGACAACGGTTCCACCGGAGGTTTCATAACTGGCACCACAATCTAGCGCCACGGCACAATTAAACTGTGCCCGCGCACCTGCCCTTACTGAGCAAGGATTATGAGCCGCCCCAATATTGCCCACTGCACCCAGACTATTGGAGTAAATATGTAGATGGCCGCCTCCGAATGCACCCTGCCAGCTTAATATCCGATCCTGGGCATCATACCGCCAGGCTTCCCGTGGGATGGGCAATTGATCTAAAAACAGCTGTTCACTAGAAGGATCGCTCGGATTTGGACGCAATAGGGTCACTCGTTCTGGAATGGCTTGTGTCGAATTTCCAAAGTTTTCCATACGACTGATAACCAAGTCATAAGCTTCCAAACGCTTGGATGAGATGTGAAGAAGATTGCGCATTTGTTGACGTCTTTGCGCACGAGAAGTGAGAAGAATAGCCATAGTGTGTATAGTTTTAGGATAAAGTGCTTGAGCGAATCTTGGATTCAAGAGGTATTGAGAGGCCTTGCCAAAAGCAAACGCTGCTTGGTAAGATTTTCTTTGGCTATAGGTATTTTCTAGCAGCACTCAACAGTTAAGGTTTCCATAGCCCAACTGATGACTTAAAACAACCTTTTCTGGATAAGAGGATTTTTAAAATTAGAGAAGGGGGAAATCAAAATCAACCTATTAAATACGGGCTTTATAAAATAGTGTTTTATACGTAGACATCTAACAAACTCGATGTTCGTCTACTAATTGGAAGTCCACTACCTAATCCAGACAAACAAATGCACAGCCGGTTTTAATGGTAGAATCCATCGTTAGGGTAGGAATTCAAAAATGATTGGGATCACTCACTCAACCCTTTGCAGGTGAGTTATTGGCATTCTATTGCATATTGCGCCTATGCTGACAGAAACACGCGAGCCAAAAAGGGAATAATTAGAAAAAAGCAGGCCGCACATACACGCACCTGATTATTAGAATAATAAAGAAGCAGCAGGTTAGAATAGCACTGAATGAGCTGATAAATAGCTCAGTTGATGCGCTAATGAGTACGTACAGAATGAATTATTAATTGAAGAATTTAGTCTTCTAGAATATTTCCGATAAAAGTATTCTTGCAGAGCAGCCAAAGTAGGAAGAAAAAAATTGCCCAGCACAGATAGATCTGGTAAAAGTCTTTGGTGTCCTTAAAACGCGTTTCCTTTATTTCGGCTTTCTCATACCGGTCAATCTGGGAAAAAACATCTTTCAGTGCTTGATTATCGGAAGCCCGAAAAAACTTTCCTTCGCCTATATCGGCAATGGTTCGCAAAGTAGTTTCATCAATAGAATTTTCGATAAAACCGCCCCCTAATTCCTCCGGAAATGCGACCTGTCCTTCTTTACCCACGGCAATGGTATACAGCCTGATGTTATATGCCTGTGCCAGCCGGGCAGCCGTCAACGGATCGAGGTTACCGGCCGTATTATCACCATCACTAATCAGGATGATGACCTTGCTCTTGGCCTGCGATTCGCGCATACGGTTGGTAGCTACCGCCAATGAGCTGCCAATAGCGGTTCCGCCCACTTGAATTAGCTTGCTGCTTATTTCATCAATATAGGTATTCAGTAGCTTATAATCCGTAGTCAATGGGCATAAGGCATAGGCATCTCCCGCAAATACCACCATTCCAATGCGGTCCTGAAACCGTCCCTGAATAAATTCCCGCGCTACTTGCTTAGCAGCTTCAAGGCGATTGGGTTTAAAATCTTGAATAAGCATCGATTGCGAAATGTCCAATGCGAGCATAATGTCAATGCCTTCGGAATATTGCTCCACTTTTTCATTGACTCGTTGGGGCCGAGCCAATGCTACCAGGATAAGAGCAATCATCAACATCTTCAATATTTGTGGAAGAAAGCGCAAACGGCTTATCCAACTCGACCTCAGATTCTTGCGCGAAAAAGCTACGCTAAGCCGTTGCCGGAAGCGTTGGTGAACTAGCCAGCGCAAGGTAAACAACAAGGGTACAATAGGAATAAAATATAGAAAATACAGTTTCTCCCAAACAAAACTTCTAAAAGTCTGCTCAGTAAACCACACTGTTGAAAACCAAGACCACATATTTAATGACGTTGAGGAGTTTGTAAGTTGAGGAGTTGGGGAGTTAGCGTTAATCAGCTCATACACTTATAGCCTTCTCAACTTTTAATAATTTCCTTCCTTCGTTTTTCGTAAAGCCGTACCGCAAAATCCTGAAGAGCCTTGAAAGAGCCTGACGCACGATCATACGGAAGGCCACCATAAATGGTACGGTCAATTTGCTTGAGTGAGTCGCCCAAAGACCTCTCACGAATACTATCTGATATTTCTTTAGTTGTGTAGCTACTATAAGGCTTATCGGCCAGTGATTCAATATATTTCTTCCACAACACGACTCTCTTTTCCAACAACGTTACAATGTCTGCCTGATCAGCCTGTCCATTACTTGGTTGAAAATGCTGTATGAAAGAATGGTGGCGTCTTTGCAACCGATAGAGCCGGAAACGCTTCCGTATTTGCTTGCCAAACACCAACACAAAAATGCCAAAAAGCACGACCAGGCCCAGCAAAATAAGAAAAACGTAGATGTAGTTGGTTTCTCGCCCCAAGGGAATATACTTGGTATTAGCCTTTAAGGATAGGGTATCTACCGAACCCGTAATCATCTCGCGCAGGAAAACAGAATCAGGAGTGGAAAAAACGGGCGTACTGTCTTTTTCAGAAACCACGTAAATGGGTATACTAAGGCTTTGCACGGGTTCAATCCCAAACGTCATCAGTGTATAGACCACGCTATCCAAACTTACCGATCCATTGGTACGGGTGGGGAAAAACTGCTTGTTTACAAGCTCGAAAGGAAAAAAATTATAGCTGGTATCAGGAAAGACAATGACAGTTGCTGGCGAATGGCGAAAGCTCAGCGAATACACCACCGGACTACCAATACGAATGCTATCGGAAAGAAAATACCCATGGGGAAGCGATTGTCCGGACGCATCTGATAGACCAAGATGCACGAACGTGGGTATGCAAATAAAAAAAATAAATAAAAAATTAATTCTCTTTCTTTGATGAGCCCGCCTCATCTGATTTGATTTTTCAATCTTCCTGTGATTCAATCTTTCAATAGGTTTTAAGGTTTGTACAAATAAAACAGGTATTTGATAGTAGATTCAAAACGTGCGTACAACACGGCTATAAGCTTATTGAAAAACAATGGATCGTTACCTTACCCTAAATAATTTAACCAGTTTAGGCACAAAATCTTCTTCCGTATTGACAGCCAAATAACTGGCCTTATACTGCTTACAGAGTTGTTCGAGGCGTTTCTGGTTATCGCTAAAAATGCCGTTCATCTCCCGTTTAAAAGCCTTAGAAGACGTATTGAGCCAGATTGTTTTCCGGCTCTCCTGATCATATAGTGGAATGATACCCAAGCTTGGTAAATTCGTTTCACGTTGATCGTACAGATGAATAACCACCAGATCGTGCTTGCGAGCGAGCGCTTTTAGGTTATGTTCATAGTCTTCGCTAATAAAGTCAGAAATCAGAATTACTACGCTTTTACGTTTCAGCATAATAAGGGCAAAACGAATAGCCTTTGCTAAGTCTGTTTTAACCGAAACCGGTTGTAGATTAAACAGGTTCATCACAATTTCGTAGCCCTGTTTAATCCCTTTGCCTGGCCGAATGTATTTTTCCTTTTGATCTGAAAAGCAATATAAGCCAGCATGGCTATCTTCCTTCACTGCCGAAAGTGCCAGTACTCCGCAGATTTCTTTGGCAACATCCAGTTTACGGCGCGTGCGCTTGCCTATTTCCTGCGAAGCACTTACATCTACCATAAAAAAGATGGTCTGTTCTTTTTCCTCTTTAAAAATTTTAACGAACGTTCCATTCCCTTTCGCACTTACGTTCCAATCTATCGAACGCACATCATCACCATACTGATAGGCACGTACATCACTGAATTCCAGACCAGAACCCTTGAATACAGAATGAAAGTCACCGCGCATCTGCGCATTAACTGCCTTCCTGATTCTGATTTCATATTTACGCAGCTTGGCTAATATTTCTCTCATTGGATAGTCAATAGTCGATATTCAGGGCCTTGACAAAAGGTAAATATAAAGTGTTTGCAGTTATAACGAAAACCAAACCCTATACTTACTGGTAAAACCTTTCCACGGGCTTCTTTATACCAGACTAGTGCTTGGCTTAAAAATCGTATTTTTCTCCTTGACTACCATTATATAAGCGCGCTCACCTGTGCATTAAAAGCTAAGTTTATCTATCTAGCTTTTTGAGCTTGAATTAATCTAATAGATTGCAATGAATAGGAAGTAGCCTTAAGGGAGGAAAAATACTATTAACCAAAAAATTATTGAACAATGAAGCTCGAGCAAGCCAATAATCCACTCCATGGCAAAACGCTGGAGATGATTCTCAATCATTTAGTTGACTATTATGGTTGGCAACAATTAGGATATCATATCAACATCAAGTGCTTCACTGATAACCCAAGCATTAAATCGAGTTTGAAATTTCTCCGTACCACGCCTTGGGCACGTAAAAAAGTAGAAGACTTGTATGTTCAGATAATTGATAGAAACGCAGTATAAAGCTCACTACACCAACGAAGCCTTAATAATTTGCTGGATTTGTTGTTCTTCCAAAGGCTTCACTATGTAGCCCGTCAGCGGATATTGGGCCGCTCTCTTTTGGTCCAGCGGATGATTAGAAGACGTAAGCAGGAATATACGGGCATCTTTTTGGGCTAGCTCTGGAATCTGAGCCAATTGATCCAGGAACTCAAAGCCATTTAAGCCTGGCATATCGATATCTAGCAAAAGTAAATCGGGTAACTGCTGGCTGGAACGCAGCTGTAGGCAATTGGCCTTAATAAAAGCTAAAGCTTGGAAAGGATCTTCATAAAGCAGGATATTATTCGCCAAACGGTGTTTTTTCACCCATTGATTATTGACAAAATTCACTAATGGATCATCATCCAGTAGCAATACGCTTTGATAATAGGGCATAATGGAATAAAAAGCCTACGATTGGGCTAATATAAGAAAAACTTTGGGTTAGACCATAGGCTTCCAACCGTAAGCCTAGCTAATTAAACTATTCATTAGAGAGCATAAAGGTTAAAGCCAAACCTTCCTCATCCGCATATATATTGAGCGGAACTTGTTTGGCACTGTGGCTATGTTGCCATAAGCGTCCACTCCAATACGCTCCCTTTTCCAAACAAGCTTCATCGCGGGAAGTAAACAGAGCATAGCCTGTATCATCTTTACCGTAAAGACGATGTAGTTCGTTAACCAAGGTCTTAACCAAAGCCCCCTTTAATGCGCTGTTCTCTCTACTGCGGAGTAACACCTGCTTGCTGGCACCTATCATTTTCACTTCAATGGTATCAAAAATGCCTAATTCAAGAGGATTGAGTGGCATCCGATGATACGACTGTAACTGACTCTCACTAAAGCCGTCTATATCGACTGGTAAAAAAAAGTTATTAGGGATTTGATGAAATTGAAAGCTGAATAGCTTTTCCAAGCTTTGTGTACTAGAAACCGAATATTTCTTTGATAACAAATATTCGGTTTTAGCTATCCATTGTGTCAAGTAATGAAAGATATTTTTAGCGCTTATAGTCTGCATCATAAGAGTTAGCATTAGTCCTTTCCATTCAAATAGAAGAAAGCCATCGGTTATAATTTTGGCATTTCCAACATTTAATCAAAAACCTATTGTCGATATATCAACAAAAAAAGTAAATTTTTGCGATATTACAACCACAAAGCCGAATAAATTTAAATAATCATAATAGGAGTAAAAGACAGGAAGTAGGCAATATTCATATTTTGACAGTTCCTCAATTGCTTTTGTTTGCTCATACGCCGACCATATCAAGAGAACACACATTACAGTAACCATAAATGACCTTACAAGCTTCTTAGCTCAGCTCAAAGGCATCGAACAGAGTTTTGACTACAGCCAGCTATACCTTCGGTAAGTACAGGCTACAAGCTGCTGTACTGCGCTGATGATAGAAAGCATAAGCATTAATCAAAATGGATTCCAATAGGGGCGCTGGCAGCAATGGAAGAACATTATTAAAGCTGGTGAAGCTGGATTAATATCTAGCAAAGAAATGAGATTGGAATTTAAAGACAGTAAGCCAGTCGATAGATAAAAAGGCCAATAATACAACTATACATTCAGATATAAAAGGGGTATTTAAGGTCATATTGCCTGTTCAGAAGGAAAATAACAAACAAAATAGAATACAAAAAACAACATAAAACAAAATAAACAGAGTAAAAACAGCAATAAATGAGAATAATTAGGATTTCCTTTAGAAAAAATACACAAATGCTTTTATTGAATTGAATAGAAAGCTATCTTTGCGTTATTAATATCTTATTCAATCATATTTATGCCATCAGGAACAGTAAAATTTTACAATGACGCCAAAGGTTTTGGCTTTATTAAACCCGACAATTCAGGGGATGACATCTTCGTACATGCTTCTGGCTTAGTAGATGAAATCCGTGAGAACGACCAAGTCTCTTATGAGGTAGAACAAGGCAAAAAAGGCCTTAACGCTGTAAAAGTAAAAAGACTATCATAAAGTCTCTTTTTTGTATTACTCTAAAAAGCCCCTTATTGGGGCTTTTTTTTTATGTTGACTCAGCAATAATCTCCTCTGAATAATTAGTCAATAAGAGCCCACTATTTTATACTCAAAAATTACAATATAAATCATCATACAGTCATGTCATTAAATGGCATCCGTAGTTAGCTAAGCAATAGCTAGAGTACATTGACTTTATTTAATACAGCTTGCTGAAATCAGGCAAGGGAGATCCTTACCAGCAGGCGCACATACGATTAAGACACAATGTTGTAAATAACTGCTCGATCCTAGATGCGCTACCAATCTAAATAGAATAGATATGTAAGGGTAACCATCATTGCCTTATTAGGCTCAGGATTCCTATTGTGTGGTGGTAGTGTGACAGGTCTAAAATAGGCAAAAAAAAAGCCTTGACTTGGGTAAGTCAAGGCTAAGCTGAGGGGATCTT
>JAZKGK010000166.1:0-11003 GCA_040385915.1 Bacteroidota bacterium | reverse complement strand
TGGAAGCCACCAGTGGCGGTTTCTACAAACTGACGGCCCGTCATTCTACCCAAGTCTTGGAAGTAGGCAATGCCCTGATGACCGATGGCGCACAAGTGAACCAATTCCCTTGGAACACCGCTCCCTGTCAGCAATGGGCCATTGAACCAATCGCTGCTTTTGCCCGCCAAGGGGTGGAAGAAGTCGCTGCGGCGGCATCCTTGAAACTGTCTCCTAATCCGGCTAGCGATCAGGTTAACCTGAGCTGGGAAGGACTAGAAGGAAACGGCGTTGCGTTGACCATTATCAATGCCCAAGGCAAGCAAGTGCATCAACAGACGGTGAAAGGTGCTTCTTCGCATTTACTCAATACGGCTCATTTGAGCAATGGCTTGTACATCATTCAGCTTGGGTCAGGTAAGTCGGTACTTACCCAAAAACTCCTGATTAACCGATAGTATTGTTGAATGGACTATAGACAATGGTTTGCCACTACGCACCAAACCATTGTCTATTTTCTCTTATTCCTCTTAGGAAAAACCTTCTGTCTGAATTCCCTTCCTAAATTATTATAAGTACATACACTTTAGGGCGCCGTAGCTCTAGAAATGGACAGGCTGAAACACTTGATGAGGATTCTCTGTAGCGCAGGCACTGTCTGTACTATATAATCATACATGCTTACTATTTCAAACCTTCTAAACCGTTTTAATCTGATGCGTAGCTTTGAGTTTTTTAAAAAAGTAGCTTTTCTAGCCTGTCTGTTATGGACACCCGCTGGTTTTGCCCAACACAATTACAATGATGCACTCAAAAAGGGTGTATTGTTCTTCGATGCCAACCGGTGCGGCCCAAATGTAGCGACCGACAATGTCTTTGCGTGGCGGGGCGCTTGTCACGTCAATGATGGAAGTGAAGTGGGACTGAACCTAACTGGTGGATTTCACGATGCGGGTGATCACGTGAAGTTTGGCTTACCTCAAACCTGGTCAGCAGCCACGATGGGTTTTGCTTTTTACGAATTCAAAGAGTCTTTCGATCAAGCCGGTGCAACGCCCAAAATGCTTAGCACCTTGAAGTATTTCACGGACTTCTTCCTGAAATGCCATCCAAATGCCAATACCTTTTATTACCATGTAGGAGATGGACACCAGGACCACGGTTATTGGGGATCACCTGAACTACAATCGGGTGCGCGTGGGCTTATCGCCGCTACGCCAGCAACACCCGCTTCCGACGTTTGCGGTGAAGCCGCAGCGGCTTTAGCGCTGATGTCGCTCAATTACCGGAGTGTAGATGTAGCCTATGCCAACCAATGCCTCCAGGCGGCCAAGGAAATATTTGCCTTGGGAAAAAACAACCTGGGCAGAAGCAGCGACGGTGCAGGAGGTTCTTTCTACAAAAGCTCTTCGCACTTTGATGACCTTTCCTGGGCTGCTGTATGGCTGTCTATCGCTACGGGCGATGCCAGCTACCGCGCACCCGTCGATGGTTGGCTCAATGAGCGCAATGAATATAACGACGATAATTACGATAAACATTGGGCTCCAGCCTGGGACGATGTGACTGTATATACCCTGATTAAAATGTTTGAACTGACGGGTACTCAGAAATATTACCAAGGAGTAATCAATAACCTGGAGTGGTACCGCGATCAGTGTCGCAAAACGCCCAGTGGCTTACCATGGCTAGATTCCTGGGGTGTATTGCGCTACGCTTCTTCAGAGGCGGGCGTTGGTTACCTGGCAGCCAAAAAGTTTGAATACCCTGGCTATATGTCTACTGCGGACTTAACTATGAACTATACCTTGGGTACCAATCCAAGAAACAGTTCGTATGTAACTGGCTTTGGCACAAATGCACCACAGCATCCACACCACCGGGCCAACGAACCGACTCGTGGCGGCCCAACCAAAGGAATCATTGGTGCGCTAGTAGGAGGCCCTGCCAGTGACGATAGTTATATAGATGATGTAGGAAACTTTGTTACCAATGAAGTAGCCATCGATTACAATGCGGCTTTCATCCTGGGAATGGCTGGTAAAGTGTATTATACCTTGCACTCGCCTCCTGGTTCTAATCTAGCGCCCAATGTAGCCCTTTCTTCACCTTCAGCAGGACAATCGTTTGCGCAAGGGGCAGCTATTACTTTGAGCGCCAATGCTTCGGATAGTGATGGCACCATTTCTCTGGTAGAATTCTATGTGAATGGAGCCAAAGTAGGGCAGGACAATACCAGCCCTTATTCTATTTCCTGGTCTTCGACGCTGGCTGGCTCTTATAATGTAACGGCCAAGGCAATTGACAACCGATTGGGTTCTAAAATCTCTGCTGCGGTGGCCATTTCGGTTCAGTCGCCAGGACAACCCAACACACCCAACTTAGCCCTGAACAAACCAGCTACGGCTTCTTCGATTGAAGCGGGCGGAACGGAAGCGGCTTTGGCTGTTGACGGTAACATAAGTTCACGGTGGAGTAGCCTTTTTGCTGATCCTCAGTGGCTGCAAGTAGATTTGCAAACCACAGCGACCATTAACCGCGTGATTCTGACCTGGGAAGCGGCTGCTGGTAAAACGTATCAGATTCAGGTTTCCAGCAATGGTACCAGTTGGACGAATGTTGCTTCTGTAGTAGGAGGCGATGGTGGAATTGATGACATCCAGTTTCCCGCTGTACAAGCCCGTTACGTGCGGATGCACGGCACTGAGCGTACCACGCCCTATGGCTTTTCGCTTTACGAAATGGCTGTATACGGAACCACTGGTACACCAGTTAATGTAGCTCCAACGGTGGCAATCACCAGCCCGGCTAACGGTGCTACTTTTACAATAGGCACTATCAATATTACCGCTACCGCCGCTGATTCGGACGGAACAGTAACGAAAGTGAGCTTCTTTAGCGGCGGTGTTCTGGTAGGAGAAGATACTTCTGCGCCGTATACCTTCGCCTGGGCTTGTACCTCACCAAGCAATTATTCACTAACTGCGGTAGCTACTGACAACCAAGGTGCGACCACCACATCGGCTCCTATTGCCATCACTGTTGGCTTGCCTCCGGTTAATGTAGCTCCGACAGTGGCGATTACTAGTCCGGCCAACGGTGCTACGTTAACAGTAGGTAACATCAATATTACCGCCACTGCTGCCGATTCGGATGGAACGGTAACGAAAGTGAGCTTCTTTACTGGCGGCGTTTTGGTAGGAGAAGATACTTCTGCTCCGTATACCTTCGTCTGGGCTTGTATCGCACCAACCAATTATTCATTGACTGCGGTAGCTACTGACAACCAAGGCGCTACTACCACATCGGCTCCTATTTCCATCAATGTTGTGTTGACACCGGTTAATGCAGCTCCGACGGTTACGATTACCAGTCCGGCCAACAATGCTTCGTTTACGCTTGGCAACCCCATTAATATTGCAGCCAATGCCGCCGATTCGGATGGAACAGTAGTCAAAGTAGCGTTCTTTGTCAATGGAACTCAGGTAGGAGAAGATACTTCTGCTCCGTACACGTTCGCTTGGCCTTGTTCTGCACCAGGCAATTATTCATTGACGGCTGTAGCCACTGACAACCAAGGTGCGACCACCACATCAGCTCCTATTGCCATCACTGTTGGCTTGCCTCCGGTTAATGTAGCTCCGACGGTGGCGATCACCAGCCCGGCCCATAACGCCTCTTTTACGCTTGGTAACCCCATTAATATCGCAGCCAACGCGGCGGATTCAGACGGAACAGTGGCTAAGGTTGGCTTCTTTGTCAATGGAACTCAGGTAGGAGAAGATACTTCTGCTCCGTACACGTTTGCCTGGCCTTGCTCAATTGTAGGACACTATTTATTGACCGCTGTAGCCACTGACAACCAAGGCACGCCTACCACCTCTTTCATTATTTCCATTGACGTAACTCAGGGAGCTATCCAAACGCCCTTCGATGGTGTCATTGGTATTCCCGGCTTTATAGAAGCAGAAAATTTCGATAATGGGGGAGAAGGTATCTCTTTCCACGATACCACGCCTACCAATTTGAGTGGTGCTTACCGCAATACCGCTGTTGACATTGAACCTTGCTCGGAAACCACCCACAACCTGGATTTTTCAGCCAGTGGAGAATGGACTGAATACTCGGTTCTGGTAGCCGCATCAGGACAATACCGGATTGATACCCGCGTAGCTTCCCCGGTAGGAGGTAGCTTCCACATCGAAATGGATGGTGTAAATGTGAGTGGTGCGATCAATGTACCCAACACGGGTGGCTGGCAAAACTGGGTCAATGTGGCGCAGATAGTCAATCTGACTGCTGGATCGCATATCATGCGCTTTTTCATTGATCAGGCTGAATTCAATACCAATAAATTCACCTTTACGCCTCTGTTCACCATCCCAACAGATCCAACGGGTGATGGCTTGACGGCGCAGTATTTCAATGGTCAGAACTTCACTACGTCAGTTTTAACGCGTAAAGATGCTAACATCAACTTCAACTGGGGACTTGGCTCGCCAGCCGCAGGAGTAAATGTGGATGGCTATTCGGTTCGGTGGACTGGACAAATCAAACCTCGCAACACAGGCACTTATACCTTCCATATTACTTCTGACAACGGACGTAGAGTATGGGTAAACAATGTGCTTATCATCGACAAATGGGTGGATGATTGGGATGTTGAATACACTGGAACGATTGCCCTTACAGCAGATCAGAAGGTAAATATCAAGGTAGAATATTTTGAAAACTTTGGTGGAGCCAATGCCAAACTGGAATGGAGCGGCGCTGGTCAGGCAAGAGAAGTGATTCCTCAAAGCCAACTTTTCTCTACTACGGCTGCCCGCCGTGGCGTGGAAGAAATGGCTTCGGCAGTTTCTCTGAAACTTGCACCTAACCCAGCAAGTGAATTTGTAAACCTGGCTTGGGAAGGTGTAGGCGAAGGAGCGGTAACGCTTTCTATTGTCAATGCCCAAGGTAATCAAGTGCATCAGCAAGTGGTGGAAGGTGCGTCTACGCATCTGCTCAACACAGCTCATCTGAGCAGTGGCCTCTATATCATTAGGCTGCAAGCAGGTCAATTGATTACGAACAAAAAGTTGTTCATTCAACACTAGTATTAATGCGAATCAAGACCGCTCCGCCGGAGCGGCCTTGATTCGCATTCTAAGCAGATTTTACGCCTTTATTTATTGCCCTACACATCCACATCATCAACTTAATTCTAATGAAAACAAATAGCCTTTTTACGCGCATGCTCCGTTTTGGAGGGCTTGCCATTCTCTTATTAACCTGTCATTGCTCCGCTTGGGCACAGCAATGGTCAGTTGAAAAAGCCAACACCTGGTACGCTTCGCAACCCTTTTTGATCGGCTGCAACTTTATCCCAAGTAACTCCATTAATCAATTGGAAATGTGGCAGGCCGAAACATTCGACCCGGTCACCATTGACCGCGAATTGGGCTGGGCTCATGACAATGGGTACAATACCGTTCGGGTATTCTTGCATAACCTGGTGTGGCAACAAAATGCTGCGGGCTTCAAAAACCGAATTTCGCAGTTTCTGGACATATGCGCACGGCACCAGATTCGTCCGATGCTCGTGTTTTTTGATGATTGCTGGAACGGAAATCCTCGCTTGGGCACGCAACCCAATCCTGTGCCGGGAGTACACAATTCCGGCTGGGTACAGAGTCCTGGTCACGCACAAGTAACCGATGCAAATTTATTCCCCACCCTGGAAGCCTACGTGAAAGACATCCTGACCACGTTTGCCAACGATAACCGAATTCTTATTTGGGATTTGTACAACGAGCCGGGTAATTCCGGGCACGGTGATGCAACAATCCCACTGCTTCGAAATGCATTTGCATGGGCTCGGCAAGTGAATCCTTCTCAGCCGCTGACATCAGCCCCTTATTCTGGACAAGGCGCCATCAACGATGTGCAGAACAATAACTCAGACATTATTTCTTTTCACCACTACGGACCGACTGGCGATACGCACAATTGGATTCGTGACTCAAAAAGATTTGGCCGACCAGTGCTCTGCTCTGAGTATATGGCTCGTACTGTCAACTCTTCTATTCAATCGCATATGCCCCTGTTTTATAACGAAAGAGTAGGGAGTTACAATTGGGGATTGGTAGCAGGAAAAACACAGACATACTTTCCCTGGGGCTCACCCGTGGGCGCTCCCGAACCATCCTTGTGGTTTCACGATGTGCTCCGGATAGATGGATCACCTTACAATGCGAGTGAAACGAATCTATTGAAACAATACGCCTCCATTTCTATTCCTAAAACAGACGTAATTCCGACTTCGGCAGCCACCGGCCAACCGTGGAAATACACGACTACAGCACCGGCTACCAACTGGAATGCCACCAGCTTTAGTGACGGCAATTGGGCGACTGGATCTGGCGGTTTCGGAAGTACCGGTACGATTGGGGCTACCATCCGAACAAACTGGACGAGTGCAGACATATGGTTACGGCGGACGGTCACTTTTCCGGTTCTGAGTGCAGATTTACGAAGCAGCTTAGCCTTATATATCTTCCACGACGAAGATGCAGAAGTGTACTTCAACGGAGTGTTGGCGGCTACTGTGCCTTCTTACACAACGGGTTATTCCTTGGCTGCGATTCGTCCGGAAGCCCTGAACGCGCTGGTGTCGGGTCAGCCCAATGTTATCGCGGTTCACTGCCGTCAGCAATCTGGTGGTCAGTATATCGACTTGGGTATCGTAGCGTTAAACGACCCTATTATAGTGCCACCTACCGAAACCCAGTCTCCCTATGCAGGCGTTATTGCTTTGCAGGGCGTAGTAGAAGCCGAAAATTTTGACAATGGAGGTGAAAGCATTGCCTACCATGATACTTCTCCCACCAACCAGATTGGGCCTTTCCGTTCTAACACTGCCGTAGATACCGAACCTTGCAGTGAAGGAGGCAATAACCTGGCTTACTCCGACAATGGCGAATGGCTGGAATATACCGTCAATGTCACTGCTACGGGCGCTTATAAGATTGATACCCGCGTGTCTTCTCCAAATAATGCGGGCCGTTTCCATATCGAATTTGATGGAGTAAATGTCACTGGCGCTTTATCCGTACCCAACACAGGCGGCTGGCAGGCCTGGCAGAATGTGAGCAAAATAGTCAATCTGACCGCTGGCGAGCACATCATGCGCTTTGTGATCGATGCCAAGGAGTTCAATACCAACAAGTTTACTTTCACCTTGCAAGGTGGTGGCAATCCTGATCCCTTTCCTACTTCAGGCGCTGTGTATCGCTTGGTCAACCGCCAATCGAGCCAAGTGCTGGATGTGAATGCGTGTTCACTTAATAATGGCATGAAAGTACAACAGTGGCCTTGGAATGGGGGCAATTGCCAACGCTGGAAAATTACCGCTACCGACAACGGTTATTACAAGCTGACGGCCCAACACTCGGGTCAAGCCCTGGAAATCGGTTCTGCCTCGCCTGCCAATGGTGCTAAAGCTAACCAGTGGCCCAGCAATGAGTGTGGTTGCCAACAATGGAAAATTGAACCAACCAGTGGAGGTTTCTACAAACTCACGGCTCGTCATTCTACGCAAGTATTAGAAGTGGGCAGTGCCTTGATGACCGATGGGGCGGCGGTGAACCAGTGGCCTTGGAATAATTCCTTTTGCCAGCAATGGGCCATTGAGCCAGTGGCCGCTTTAGCCCGTCAAGGCGTGGAAGAATTGCCTGCTGTGATTACGCTGCTCCTGTCGCCTAACCCGGCCAATGATGTGGTGAATGTGCGTTGGGAAGGATTAGGTGAGGAGGAAACGGTCTTGACGCTGGTAAATGCCCAGGGGAAAACCGTACACCAGCAGTTAGTGAAAACCCACGAACACCTACTGGCGACGGGTGCTTTGGCAAACGGTTTATACGTCGTTTCGCTGCGTTCTGGCCATGCGGTAAAAACTGCCAAGCTGCTCATTCTGCATTAATACACGGGAAAATAAGCGCGTTTACATACCACTATAATCTTTACCCTTTATTCCTTATAGTTAAACTGACTAAAACTTATGAACAAATCCTCACTACACCGTCTCCAACGCGGGCTCTGGCTAACAGCAACCGCATGGCTGCTGTCCCTGCCTTTGTTGGCGCAGGTGCCCGTTTTCCTTCAAAAAGGTTTGAAAGGAGAGTACTTTAACAACCTCAACCTGACCGGAGCTCCCGTTGTTCGGCGCGATCCAACGATCAATTTCCACTGGGAAACCAACTCGCCTGGCCCAGGTATTCCCAGCGATAATTTCTCGGTGCGTTGGAGAGGCTACATCATTCCCAAGTATTCCGAAAACTACACTTTCCATATCAACTCCGACAATGGCCGCCGCTTGTGGGTAAACGAGCAATTGGTCATCGACGGTTGGAACAATGACTTTGGCATCGACTACGCGGGCCAGATTACCTTGACGGCTGGTGTGCAGTACTACATAAAAATTGAGTACTTCGAGACCGTCGGAGGAGCCAGTTGCCAGTTGGACTGGGAAAGTGCGAGTCAAGCCCGGCAGGTGGTGCCCGAAAGCCAACTGATTCCCGAAGGAGCCGAGATGCCTCCGGTGAAGATTATGACCAACACCCTGGCCCGTGACCCACAGGTAACGAAGGGGCCTGATAATAACTATTACATGATTCACACCAGTTGCTTTCTGGGGAGTGATCTTTCCCACGATCATTGCTGGAACGATAATGATGGCCTGCACGTGTGGAAATCGACCGATATGGATACTTGGACTGACATGGGGCTGATCTGGAGCGTCGAGCGGGATGGTACCTGGGAGAAGCAGCGTGATGCGGAAGGTCGTCGACCAGTGTGGGCTCCGGAAATCCACTACATCGCCAGCAAGCAGAACTGGTATATTGTTTACAGCGTGGGAACGTTCGCTCCGATCGGTTTACGAGGAGGCATGTTGCGCAGCACTACGGGTCGCCCTGAAGGACCCTACGTCAAGGTAACCGAAAATCCCATCGTCAACGATATTGATCTATCGCTGTTTGAAGATACCAACGGCAGTGTGTATATGATGAAAGGCAACCTCAACATTGCCAAGATGAACGCCGACCTAACCGGCTTTACCGAACCGTTCCGTCGCCTGACCAGCCAAACCGGCCAGGATATTGGCTTCGAAGGGTCTGGAATGATTAAAATAGATGGACGCTACTATTTTTTTGCAGCCAAAGTAAACGACACGGATACAGGCCATCCACATTCGTACGATTTGATGGCATCGGTCGGTAATACGCCCTATGGCCCCTTTAGTGAGCCCTGGCTGGTTATGCGTAACGCTGGTCACAGCAGTATGTTCTTTGATACCAACCAGAAGTTATGGTGTACGATGTTCGGCTCCGACGATTGGGCATCTATATTCATCACGCCTACATTAATACCCTTGACAGTAGAGGGCGGTGGCAGGATACTGCCTTTGCGGGGCAATGCCCGCATGAGCGCAGTAGTTCCCACAGCCGATATCCAGTCGACTCAGTGGCGCTACAGTGTGAATGCACCAGCAGGCAATTGGGCCAGTCCTGGATTCAATGATGGCGGATGGAGTCTTGGCGCATCGGGTTTTGGTGGTGGAGGCCAAACGCCATGGAACACGGCGGACATCTGGCTACGCAAAAGTTTCGACATAAGCACCTTGTCGGAGGCAACTATCAACAGTTTGGTGGTGGGCCTGAAATACGATGATGATGCTGAAGTATATATCAATGGCACGGAAGTTTGCCGGACGAGGGGTTATGTTACCGCCTATCGAATGCAAAAAATCAGCGCAGCCATTAAGCAATCCCTGGTACGCAACGGCTCAAATGTGCTGGCTGTGCATTGTCACCAAGTTATTGGCGGCCAATTCATTGATGCAGGTATTTTTGGCTGGGAAGGTGTCGAGACAACAACCCCTCCTGTGGGTACTCAATCACCCTTTGCAGACGTAATTCCGATTCCCGGTATAGTAGAAACGGAGAATTTCGATAATGGGGGAGAAGGCGTTTCCTACCACGATACTACCCCAGCCAACCTGATCGGACCTTTCCGCACTAATTACGCGGTAGATACGGAGCCTTGCAGTGAAAGTGGCAACAACATCGCTTTCTCAGACAATGGCGAATGGCTGGAATATACTGTCAATGTTGCTGCTACGGGCACTTATACCCTCGATACGCGCGTGTCCTCGCCTATTGCTACGGGTAGTTTTCATGTCGAAATGGATGGAACAAATGTCACTGGCACTTTAACCGTACCCAACACGGGCGGCTGGCAGACTTGGCAGAATGTGAGCAAAACGGTCAATCTGACGTCTGGTCAGCACATCATGCGTTTTGTGATCGATACTAAAGAGTTCAACATCAATAAATTTACTTTCACTACCCAAGGCAACCCGCAAGTACAAGCGCCCTTCCCTGGTCCTAATGCTACGGCCATTCCTGGGGTAGTAGAAGCCGAGAATTTCGATAACGGCGGCGAAAGCATCGCTTACCATGATTCGGAAGAAGCCAATCAGGGTGGGGTTGGGTCACGCTTAGGTCCGGATGTGTTCACTTGCGTTAGTTCAGAAGGCACCAATGCCCTGGGCTGGGTCAACAATGGCGAATGGATGGAATACACGCTCAATGCCGCTACGGCTGGCAGCTACAATATCAACGCGCGCGTTGCGTCCGTGTTCAACACCGGCGTTTTCCACCTGGAATGGGATGGCAACAATATCAGTGGCCCTATAGCCGTGCCTAATACGGGCGACTGGCAAGGATGGCAAAGTGTAACCAAGACGGTAACCTTAACCGCTGGTCAACACGTTTTGCGCGTATTTGCGGATGCGGGTAATTTCAACCTAAACAAAATTACCTTCTCGACCGGTGGTGTTAACAATGACCCCTTTCCTATTTCGGGCAGCGTGTATCGCTTGGTCAACCGCCAATCAGGCAAGGTGCTGGATGTGAACGAGTGTGCTTTGACCAATGGCATGAAGGTGCAACAGTGGACTTGGTTAGGTGGCAATTGCCAGC
>JAZKGK010000165.1:0-7299 GCA_040385915.1 Bacteroidota bacterium | reverse complement strand
GTTGCTGACGGTTACGGGTCCGATTACATCCTTCAATACTATCACCGGGGAGAATACATCCGTCATTTCGGGGGCCACCACAATGCGAATCCAGACCATAATCTCAACAATGCCCACGGGGTTGCCGTTGATCTGCGCGATACCAAACAACCCCGGTTGATCTGTACTTCCCGGATGGAGAATGCCTTCAAGTTTTTTACCCTAGACGGAAAATACTTGCAGACGGTCAAGTTGCCAGGCTTGTATGTCTGCCGACCCGTCATCGTTGGCGAAAACCTCTACGCAGGGGTCTGCTGGTCCAATTCAAAAGAAACGGGTAAAAGAACCGATAATTCGGGATTTGTTACCATTCTGGATCGAAACAACCAGGTAGTTTCCAATCCCGGAGGTTCTCGTCCCGAATACAAAAATGGGGAATTACAGGCCATGTATCAGCAGGGAAATACCTTTTCCCATGCCCACGATGTCTGCGTGGACCGCGACAAAAACATCTACGTGTGCCAGTGGAATGCCAACAAGACCTACCCAATAAAGTTAGATCGCGTTTAACTTGAAAGAAAGAAACCTCTATGCAAAGCGATTTTAGCCTTTTTTTCGGAAGATTTCATCCCTTACTTGTTCACTTACCCATTGGGATACTGCTCTTTGCCGCCCTGCTGGAATTGCTTTCGACTAACCGGAAAAACGATCATTATGACTTAGCTACCAAAATAGCGCTGCTGACCGGTGCTTTCACCGCATTTCTTGCCGCACTGGCGGGGTATTTCCTTTCGACTTCGGGTGCTTACGAAGAGAAGGCACTTTTTTGGCACCAGTGGTTCGGGATTTCGATCGGGTTTGTTGCCCTGTTGGCCTGGTGGCTCAAACAGCGGCCTGGAATAAAACAAAAAGCCTACCAAGCCAAAGCCAATAAATGGTTGGCAGCAACCGTACTCCTGCTCATTGGAGTAACCGGTCATCTGGGTGGTAATCTTACCCATGGGAGCGATTACCTTACTGAATACCTGCCAATCCAGCTTAGTTCTTGGCTGGGAACGGAAGTGTCTTCTACTACGTCGACTCCTTTGCCTACCCAAGTCGATTCTATCGTCGTTTTTACACACGTCATCCAACCCATCCTCCGCGATAAATGTATGAGATGCCACCAATCGGGAAACGCACAGGGCCAGTTGCGGCTGGATTCGGAGGACGGGTTCCGCAAGGGAGGGAAAAGCGGATCATTGGTCTCGCCTGGGGATTGGGAAAAGAGTGAGTTGGTGCGTCGGGTGATTTTACCCCGGTCCAGTAGCAAATTTATGCCAGCCAGAAACCTTCCTCCGCTCAATCCAGTGGAGATCCACCTGCTGAAGTGGTGGATCAGCAACGGAGCCGATTTCAAAAAGAAAGTGGCTGCGACAGACGCCAACGACCAGACAAAATTTTTGTTGACCACCTACCTTGGAATGGACCTGGATAAGAAAATGCCTCCTCCTTTACCGATTGTTAGCAAAGCCTCGCCGCAGGCTGTGCAAGCGCTCAAAGAGGCGGGGTTGCTGGCCAAACCGCTCTCCCAGGAAACCCATCTCCTGGAGGTATCCTTCCTGATGGTCCGTAATCAGAGCGTGGAGCAGCGACGGCACCGGTTACAAACGCTGTTGCTGGTCAAAGATCAGCTCTACTGGCTGAACCTGAGCGAGTTCGGATTAGAAAACGCAGACCTCAAGATCATTAATCAATTACATCATCTGACCCGGCTTCATCTGCAAAAAAACAACATCAGTGATGCAGGAGTACCTTATCTATTGAAACTAAATAAGCTGGAATACCTGAATCTCTACGAAAACCCGATCACCGATCAAAGCCTCTCTTCCTTCCAGAAACTTCCGGCCTTAAAGACCATCAATTTATGGCAAACTCAAATCACTGAAAAGGGAATCGCCGGACTGAAATCGTATGCCAAGCAGTTGGAAGTGAATTATTAATCATTCGCCAGAGATTTTTCAAAACGCTACCACGTCTGAATAAAACACCCCCTTCCTTTGACGAAAATACCCCCCTTCTGCTTGGGCGTAACTGCTTTACTTTGGAGTACTTAATTTATTTCACCTTCCAACTAAAACCAATTTTGCCATGAAAACACTTGCCCCTCTCTTGCAACCACTACTCAACACATCAGCACATCTACTTACTATTACCTTACTCAAATAAATCCTCGTATGAAAAACAAATCTTTACGCGCATCCAATCGAATGGAGATGAGCAAGCAACTCGCCCGGATGGGGTCCTTGCTTCTCACGTATGGCAGCATCGGCCTCCTGAGTGCTAGTCTGCTGCCGCTGAGCTTGCAGGCTGCAAACCCTCAGCTTCACCAATCAACCATTGCCTTCTTCACCCCAACCACCCCACCTAACCTGACCAGCACGGTTCTTTCTATTGGCGGCCAGGTGACTGACGACTTGGGGCAAGGGTTACCCGGCGTGAGTGTAGTGCTGAAAGGCTCTACTACGGGCACTGCTACCGATGACAAGGGGAATTATTCACTATCGGTGCCCGAAGGCGGGGGAGCGCTGGTGTTCTCCTTTATTGGCTACCTAACCCAGGAAGTCGCCATTGGCCAACAGACTGTAATCAACGTGAAGCTGCTACCCGATATCAAAGCCTTGGGCGAAGTAGTGGTGGTGGGGTATGGTACCCAGCAAAAGAAAGATGTAACGGGTGCTATTGCTTCCATCTCTTCCAAAGACTTTCAATCTCAACCCGTAACCCGGCTAGACCAGGCTTTGCAGGGCCGAGCGACGGGGGTGCAGGTTACCAGCAACAGCGGGGCTCCGGGAGGCGATGTGAAGATCCGTATCCGGGGAGCCAACTCCATTTTTGGGGATAACAGCCCGCTTTATGTAGTAGACGGATTTATCGGAGCCGATTTCAGAAACGTCAATACCGAAGACATCGAGTCCATTCAGGTGCTGAAAGATGCCTCTGCCACAGCAGTCTACGGCAGCCGGGGTGCGAATGGCGTCATTTTGATTACCACTAAAAAAGGTGTCAGTGGACAGATGCAGGTCAATTTTATGACGCGGTTTTCTTCGTCGGAAGTGATTAAAAAATACGACTTGCTTTCGGCTGGCGAATACGCTGAAACGGTCAATGCTGTACGGGCAGCAGTATATGGTGGCGCGCCCCGGTTTACCGCCAATGAAATCAATGGCTTTAAGCAAAATGGCGGTACCGATTGGCAAAAGGAAATTTTCAGGCAGGCAGCGGGGCAAGAATACCAGCTTGGTTTGTCTGGCGGAACGGATAAAATGAACTACCTGATTTCGGGTAATTACCTGAACCAGGACGGCATTATTATCAATTCTGGTTATAAACGGTATTCGCTCCGTACCAACCTGACTTCTAAGATCAGCGACAAGTTTTCCGTTCGCTTAAACTTCACTGCCATGCGACGGGAAAACCTGAACGCTCGGGGTGATTTGGGCAAAGTCGGTCCTGTGACCCAAGCTTTAGCGTGGGCTCCCACTACCCCCGTGCGCGATGCCAACGGAGACTTGACTAAGAATGATCCGGTCGGGTCGATTTTTCAAAATCCGGTTGCCCTGGCGCTGGAGCAGAATTACGAATCCATCAGCACCAGTGGCAATGTGGTAGGCGGCTTCAAATACCAGTTTCTGCCTGGCTTGTCGCTGGACATTGGGTACGGCGTGAATTATGAAAGCTTCCAGGATCAGAGCTTTACTGGAAAAGTAGTTTCGGGCAATGGCCTGGCCAATGCTACACGGGGTTTCAATGAGCTGATCAATCTTCAGAATATCAATAACCTGACCTATGTCCATACTTTCAACGGTGTACATAACTTGACGCTTACGGCGGTATTTGAGCAACAGTCGTTCAATCAGCGGGGCTTTGGAGCCGGAGCCAATAACCTTTCCTTTCCGGCGTTGGGCTGGGACAACATCTCCCTGGGCGAATCTAACAATGCCTCTTCTTCTTACTCCCGCTCTACGCTACGTTCTTTCTTGGGACGGGTCAATTATTCCTTCCAGGACAAATACCTGCTCACGGCCTCTATTCGACAAGATGGTTCCTCCAAGTTCAAAGGAGCCAATAAGTACAGTATTTTCCCTTCGGTCGGCTTTGGCTGGCGCGTATCGGAAGAGGCTTTTCTGAAAAACCTGGATCTGTTCAGTAATTTCAAAATCAGAGGCGGTTGGGGTGTAACCGGCAACCAGGCTATCCCGGCGTACGGAACGTTTTCTACCTACGCTTCCGACAATATTGGCGCTTTCTTTTCCTTCAACGATTCCAAGGTTACGCCGGGCATCGTCTTGGGCAATATCGGGAACGGCGGCCTGAAATGGGAAACCACGGAACAGTTGAACATTGGTGCTGATATTGAATTGCAGAAGGCTGGCAACCTGGCATTCAGCTTTGATTACTTTGTGAAAAACACCTCCGATTTGCTGCTCAACCAGCCCGTGCCCTATTACATCGGCGGGGGTAGCATCGTCAAAAACGTAGGTAAAGTGCAGAACCAGGGCGTTGAGCTTTCGCTGAGTGCCACGCCGATTGCCTCTGAGCATTTTACCTGGAATTCGTCCTTCAACGTGAGTTTTCTCACTAACAAGGTCGTAAGCCTGGGCAACCTGGATACGCTTTATACGGGCTCTAACGTGGGGTCGGGCTTATCTACACAATCGGAATTTGTTCTAATTTCCGGTCAGCCTTTAGGCTCTAACTGGGGAGTGCGCTACCTGGGCACCTGGAAACCCAACGAGGCCGAAGAAGCCAAGAAATTTGGAGCCGTACCGGGCGATTCGCACTACCAGGATGTGAACGGAGATGGACAAATCAGCAGCACTGATTTCCAGATCATCGGACGCAGTCTGCCCAAAACATCGCTGGGCTGGAACAATACCTTCACCTACAAAGGCTTGTCGCTCAATATATTTATTCAATCCTTGCTCGGATTCGACAAGCTGAATTATGCCTACGGAGTAACCATAGCACCGAGCGGCGACTTGCGGGAATACACCCATTCCGACGTGCGGAATCGGTACATTCCAGGCGTGAACGAAACATCGGACATCCCTGCCTTCGGCGCTAACAATAAAACCTACTTCCAATCCTCCCGCTTTATTCAGAAAGGCGATTTTGTGCGCGTGAAGAACATCAGCCTGTCGTATACCATACCGACAACGCTGGTGAAAAAGGTAGGCGTTCGGGTATTCGTGACGGGCACCAACCTATTGACCTGGACAAAATACAAGGGCTTTGATCCCGAATCGAGTAGTACGGGCTCGGGTACAGACATTAATCAGGGCATTGATTATGGCTCCTATCCCAATGCCAAGACGTATGTTGCCGGGGTAAGTCTTCAGTTTTAATCCATTCTTTTTACGATCTTTCTCTTGATATTCTCATGAAAAAAATAGCCATTCTTTCTCTGCTTCTTTTATTTGCCGGTGGTTGTAAAGACTTCCTGGAGGAAAATCCGAAAGGGGCCGTTACCGGTAGTTTCGGGTTAAATAGCCTGGAAGGACTCAATGCAGCCCTAACCGGTGGATACCGGGCACTAGGCAGTACCTGGTCAACGGGTTTCTCAACGGCTGCTACCCAGGCCGTTGCCATGGGCGGCGATGATCTAACCACCCATAAAGGCTTGAATAAGGCTTCATTGCGCGAATACGATCAATTCAATGTTACGCCGTTGAATGACCGGGGCGTTATCATTTGGAGTGGCTGCTACAAAGCCATTCAGAGCACCTCCAACATCATCAATAATTACTCGGTGGTGAAGGGCGATCAGACCCGAATCAATCAAATTGCGGGAGAGGCCTACTTTATCCGGGCATTTGCCAACTACTGGCTGGTAAGGCTCTGGGGGCGTATTCCGCTAATAACCAAGGTGATTGCTACAGCGGCAGAATATGATGATGAGATTAAAAACGGAAAACCGGTAGAGCCTGCCGCCGTGTACGCACAGATTATAGCCGACCTGACCCAAGCCGAAAAACTCATGGCCGATAAAAAAACAGAAGCGGGTCGCACCAGCAAAGGCGCGGCGAAGGCGCTACTGGCCGATGTATACTTAACGATGGCCGGCTGGCCCCTTAACGATGCCAGCAAATTGGCCATGGCAGCAGCCAAAGCCAAAGAGGTGATAGACAACAAAGCAGCGTATGGCTTTGATCTGGTGCCGGATTTGAACACCTTGTGGAACGGCACCAGCACGGATGCCGGTACGCCCGAAGAGGTGTTTTCTCTGCATTTCTGCGGCAAATGCCAATGGAATACCTCTAATGCCATCTATGGGCTTTCGGCTACGCCGGGCGATGAAGGCGGCTGGGATGATTATTTTCCCGAACTCAACTTCTATCAGGCATTTCCCGAAGGCGTTCGCAAACAGGTCACCTTCCGCACCGTGTTCGAAACGCCCACCGGTAATATTGCCTGGTCTGCTAGTGCGACTGGCCATCCCTACTATCAGAAATTAAGAATAGCGGGTCCGATCAGCGCCAATACCTGGCAAACCAGCATGCCGCTTCATTTTATGCGGTATGCCCACGTATTACTGATCTATGCCGAAGCCCAAGCCCGAGCCGAAGGCACTCCGAATGCATTGGCCTACCAAGCGCTGAACCAGGTACGGACCCGGGCAGGGCTTGCAGACTTGTCTGGATTGTCAGGAAGCGCATTTGCTGAGGCTGTAGTGCAGGAAAAGGCCTGGGAATTTGCTGGGGAAGGCACCACCCGCTGGATGGATCTGGTGCGGCTTAACATGGTAGCCCAGGCCAATGCGAACAAAAACGCAAATGACTTGCCCGTGCTGGGAGCCATCAATCCATCCAAATACTGGCTACCCATTCCCACGAGTGATGCTTCCCTCAACCCAAACCTGACTAAATAAGTAGTCGGTTAGTAATAATGCGAATCAAGAGTTGGAAAATGCAAAAACGGCCTTATTAGCGAATTCAGGCAGCTCCAGCTCCGTAGCGGAGGGTTTAATCGCAGTCGGTCCGCCGATGCGGGCGAACCGCCCCTCCGCTACGGAGCCATAAGGCACATTTTTTCAACCCTTGATTCGCATTATTTCCTTTTTTAATTATTTACTTCATCACCAACTAAAATAGTATGACTAGAAAATTGTGGCAGTATGCAGCCTATGCAGGCGCATATTTATTTTGTCTGAGTAGTTGTTCCAAACCCGAGGCTGTCCTGCCCGATCAGCGTCCAGATAATCTGGGAGCATCCGCCCGCGTAGCCTCGGCCAAACGAGGCATTTCTTACTGGATCGGTGGGCAGGCCGCCATTGACGGC
>JAZKGK010000164.1:0-3527 GCA_040385915.1 Bacteroidota bacterium | reverse complement strand
TGCAACCTGGGCGGTTTGGAAGGCAAACGCGTGCTGATCGTTGACGACAACCACACCAATCTGAGGATATTGAAGACCCAACTGGAGCAATGGAAACTATTGCCCTTGTTGGCCTCTTCGGGTCGGGAAGCGTTGGCTTTACTGGCCAGAGAGGAGCCGTTTGATCTGGTGATTACCGATATGCAAATGCCGGGAATGGACGGTATTGAACTGGCGCAAACCATTCAGCGGCAACAGGCCAGCGTGCCCATTATGCTGTTGAGTTCGATTGGGGATGAGAGCCGTAAGAAGTATCCCAACCTGTTCTGCGCGATAGTGACCAAGCCCATCAAGCAGCAGCAGCTTTGTAAATTGATCCAACAGCAGTTCAAGCAGCACTCCACAGAAGTGGTTTGGGAGGAAGCCAAACCCAAGCAGTTGTTATCGGAGGCGTTTGCCCAGCAACATCCTTTGCATATCCTGGTGGCGGAGGATAATCTGGTCAATCAGAAGCTCATTATTCGGATTCTCAACAAGTTAGGCTATCAGCCTGAGGTAGTGGGCAACGGAGAAGAAGTGTTGGACAAGCTCAGCCAGCAGTTTTACGAAGTGATATTGATGGATATTCAAATGCCGACGATGGATGGTTTGCAAGCTACGCGTCGGATTCGCCAACAAAGCTGGGCTCAGCCGCTCATCATCGCCATGACGGCCAACGCCATGCAGGGAGATCGGGAAATGTGCTTGCAGGCGGGCATGGATGACTATATTTCCAAGCCCTTGAAGCTGGAAGAGTTGATTGTGATGCTGGAAAAGATTGCCACCAAAGCCAAAGCATTGAAGGTGTAAATGCGCTCACAACTGACCGTGGGCAGCAAAATCTATGGGAGAAATAACTGGTTTGGTACACGGGTGCGATTTAAGCAAAATATCTTCCAGGATACTAAGTTGCTTTCTATATATTTACTTTATTAAATTAATGCCTCTTCCTACATGGAATGATCCTTATTGCTGAAGAAAATTATATTCGATAACTTTATTTATACAAAGGTTGCTTTCGTTAGTCTATTGACATAGCAATTACGCATGAGAACATCACCTCATTGGAAAATAGCTCCCTGCCATTGAAGGGCAGGCGCCGACTCAGTTTTTTTGAGTGCATTACCAATTTATCGAGGACCTTCTGACGTACCTTTCCAGCAGGATGTTGATTTATCGGGAACCAGGCTCTGTTTATATTGAAACATCAATTTGACGAGATCCGATTAAGATGGCCATACGTCTTATAATACTATTCTGTAGCTGCTTACTTTCGTCAAGCATTACTTTCGGCCAGAAGCAAGGCCTGAAATTCAAACGTTTTTCGACTGATCACGGGTTATCGGATATTGATACATATACTATCGCGGAAGATAAACAGGGCTTTTTGTGGTTTGGTACTTCCGATGGACTCAATAAATTCGACGGCTATACCTTTGCCGTTTACCGCCACGATCCCAAAATAGAAGGCAGTCTTAGCAATAACACGATTTGGACCGTTTACGCCGACCGGCTAGGCCGAGTCTGGGCTGGCACCGACGATGGCGGAGTGAATCGCTACGACCAAAGCCGGGATGCCTTTGTCAGCTACAAGCACGACCCCAAGGACCCCAACAGCCTTTCTACCAATGAAGTCACCGCCATTTATCACGATACCAAGGGGCGCCTGTGGGTGGGTACCGATGGGGGAGGCGTTAACCTGCTGGATGAAAAAACCGGGAAGTTCACCCACTTTCTCCATGACGCTGCCAATCCGAAAAGTTTAGGCCACAACGTAATTCGGTCTTTGGGCGAAGATCGGCACGGCAATCTATGCGTGGGTACAGATGGCGCAGGCTTGGCTGTGCTGGATTTTGCGACCAAGACTTTTACTCACTACCAGCACGATCCTACCAATCCCCAAACCCTGAACAATGACTTAGTGCATAAAGTGTTTTTAGATCATAAAGGGAATTTATGGGTGGGAACCGTGGTGGGCTTGAATCGCTATGATGAATCGGCCAAGACCTTTGTGCGGTATTATGAGGGGTCAAACGGTTTGTCGGGCAGCTTTGTCAAAGGAATTACCGAGGATGCTGAAGGCAATATCTGGGTTAGTTTTATCAATGGAGCCTTGAGTATCATTCATCCAAAAGATCAGACCATCGCTCATTACCGACACGACCCTGACGATCTGACTAGTCTGGCTACCAATGATGTGTTTGACGTCTACGCCGATCATGCCAACAACGTCTGGCTAGCTACTGGCAAAGGCGTTTGTTTGAAAGAAGGGGGTAAGCAGAAGTTCTTTCGGTACAAAAGAGATGCGCATGATTCGTCCAGCCTACATTCCAATGACGTCCTCAGTTTTACCCAAGACAATCACAACCAGCTCTGGGTAAGCACCAAGGCTGGTCTGGAAAAGTTTGATAAACAAAAAGGCACTTTTGAGCTGTATCCGATTAGTGATCAGCAAGGAAAGCCACTGGTGTTTTATAATCATGATGGCAAACTGGTTCCTCAGATGATTATGGCCTTTGCCAAAGACCGCCAAAGCGATACGTATTGGTTAGGCACTCCGATGGGGCTTTTGTGGGTCGACAAGGACTTTAAATTGCTCCAAACTTATCTTCCGAACGCTAATGGGCACAATGATTTTGAATTGATAACCCAGGATAAAAAGGGCAACTTGGTGCTTTCTGCTAGACAATCGGGTTTGTTTTTCTTCAACGTAGAACGAAGAGCATTTATCCCCATTGCCCAGAAAGCCAACGAGCCGGGCTTGCAGCGGGATATTTTTAGTTTGCATTTCGATGAGCATGGCACGCTGTGGGTGGGCACAGCGTTGTTTGGCCTCTACAAGCTCGACTTGGCCAAAGGGACGATGCAAAACTTTCACAAAGACCTGAAGAATAAACAAGCCATCAGCGACAACTTCATTTTCTCCATTTTTCAAGACAGTCAAAAGCGTTTCTGGCTGGGCACCCGCGGAGGGCTCAACCTGATGGATCGCACCACGAATACCTTTATAAGCTACCGCAAAAGTGATGGCTTGCCCAACGATATTATCTATGGAGTGCGGGAAGATAGGCAGAAACGCTTGTGGCTGAGCACCAACTACGGCCTGTCGCGCTTCGATCCACAAACCAAAATCTTCCGCAATTACACGGTCGATGACGGTTTGCAATCGAATCAATTCAAGGAACGCTGCTATTTCAAAAGCAAAGAGGGCGATTTGTACTTCGGCGGCTTCTCCGGTTTTAACGTCTTCAATCCCTTAAAAGTAGAAGACAATAAAACGCTTCCCCCCGTATACATTACCGCTTTTCAGATTTTCAATAAGCCAGTGGTGTTAGACTGGGAGGGCAACCAGGATTCGCCACTGAAACAGAACATCCTGGATACAAAAAGCCTCACCCTGTCCTATAAGCAATCAGTGTTTTCCTTCGAGTTCGTGGCCCTCAATTATGTGGTCAGCGCCAATAACCAGTACGCCTACAAGATGGAAGGCTTCGACAAGGACTGGAATT
>JAZKGK010000163.1:0-4233 GCA_040385915.1 Bacteroidota bacterium | reverse complement strand
TACCCAATCAAAAAGGGCTCCAAATGGGCTTATGAGGATGCAAACACCTTCTCCTTGTTTGCCCTTGGGGATACGCTCTACCATGATACAGTTTACGCCCGAATTTGTACTGAAAGTGGGTTTGCCCTCGTGTTAATTCGAAAAGAAAAGGGAAAGTATTACAGACGAACGAACTTGTACGGAAATTTTCTGGAAGAAAGACTCTTTCTACAGGACAACCTGCCCGTAGGAGCAACCTGGACTAACCTAGAGCCCTGGGGTGGGAAAGAGGTGAATACGATTGTTTCAATCGATGCTGAACGAATAATCAATGGCAAGAAGTATAACCAAACCATTGAAGTAAAAACCGACTACTATTACGAATTTGACCAGACGCTTACCCTAAGCTACACCATCCAAACTACTTACGCTGAGGGTATTGGTGTAGTGAAAAGCATGAGCCAATCTCAAGGATTATTTGGCCAAATGCAGGAATCCTTTTTAACAAAGCACGAAATTAAGTGAAGTAGAATAACTCCTGCCCATATCCCCACAAAGGCCGTTTCTCAATTATCCTTGTATCTTTGGCGGCAGCGGCCAACCGTGCCAATAAGTTCTTTCTTTCTTTTTTTAGAAATAGGTTTTGCTTAGCCGCAAATTAATAGGGAATCGTGTTAAAATCACGAACTGTCGCGCAACTGTAAGTAACACGCACCATCTTTACCCCCGATGTCCACTGTTCCACTCAACCGGAATGGGAAGGACGGTAAAGACGTTACAAGTCAGGAGACCTGCCTTTTTCTATCAGACAATGCTTTCGCGGATGAAGCTTCGGTCAAATAAGGTAATCAGTTATTCCAGCTAATTTTTATGGAAAACTATGCCATTGTCCTCTGAGCAATGGATGACACCCCTTCTTTTCCCCCTTTGTTTTATTCCCCGCCAGCCTTGTAAAGTTTAGTAAAGAGCTTTTAACTCATTATTCACCATAAAGTTAAAAGTATGCTAATCAATCAACCCTGTTGCCCGCGAACTGGCAACAGCAGTACCCTCATGCAGAAGCGCAAAACCATTCCAAGCGCCCTCTTATTCACGCTTCTGATTTTTCTACAGTTATCCGGGTACGCCCAGTCCAATCCCGGAACGATTACCGGCCACATCCAATCGGAAGAGGGACAGCCGCTGGTAGGCATCAATGTCGGGTTGGAAGGAACCAGCTACGGCGCGGCAACCAATCATCAGGGACAGTTTATTATCAAGCATGTGCCGGCGGGCAACTACCAGCTAGCCATCAGTGGCGTAGGCTACGAAGCCAAAAAACAGCCCATTGCGGTACAGGCGGGCGAAAAAACGGTGGTCAACTACCAACTAAACAGCCAGACCAGTGAACTCTCCGAAGTGGTGGTGAAGGCGGGCCGCCAACAGGCTTTTACCTCAATCAATAAGATTGACGTTCCACTCCGCGACATGCCCATAACAACAAGTGCCGTCTCCTTAAAAACCATGGAGCAACGAGGCGTGGATGACCTGGGGGAAGCGATGAAGAATACCACGGGTGTGCGGGCCAATAATACCTACGGCGGTTTTCAGGATTTTACCATTCGTGGTTTCAACAATTTCGTGCTGTTGGTAGATGGCGTGCGCGACGAGCGGCATAACATTTCGGAAAGTGCGCCTAGCACCAATTTGGCCAATGTAGAGCGGATTGAAGTACTCAAAGGCCCGGCTTCTGTCTTGTTTGGACATTCGGCTCTGGGAGGCATTATCAATATTGTTCGTAAACAACCAACCAATGTTTTTAAGACCAATTTTTCGGCGTCGTATGGCAGTTTCAACACCCGCCGAATCCGAGCCGGAGCGGGTGGGCCAATTAGTAAAAAGCTGCGTTACCGGGTAGACTTTGGCATCTCCGATTCGGAAGGCTACCGCCAGTCGGCCACCAATACCAACAATGCCTACCTGGCGCTGGAATATACGCCTTCGACGAAAGATTATTTCCTCCTAACCTTGGGCGCTAACAAAGATCAATACGCGACTGACACGGGCATTCCGATGTTGGCTGGCGGCGTAGTGGCTCCGGGCATGAATGTGAACACGCGCTACAACGACCCAGCAGATTTTCTGAAACATACCCGCTATGATTTCCAGCTTCGGTACGTACGACAGTTGAGTGCCAACCTACGACTGTCTAACCACCTGTCTTATTCGTATGACAACATCAACTACGTCTCGACCGAGGAGTTAACTTTCAATGAGTCAAAGGATTCGCTGCATCGCTCCTACCCGTTTTATTTCAATCACCTGACCAAACCTTTACAAAACCAACTAGAACTCACCGCTAATTTTAATACCGGAAGCATAAGTCAGAAAGTGCTGGTTGGATATTCCTTGAGTATTCTGGACCGCAAAACCTATGATGGGAGCCCGGATGGTAGTTTTTTTGGCCCCGGCAACCTGGCCACGATAGCTGTAGTTAATCCAGTCTTGAACCAAGGATATCTGGGCTATACAGATAAGCGATGCAGAGCTACCGATGAAACCGTACATGGCCTTTATGTACAGGACTGGCTGCAATTGACTGACAAGCTGAAAGCCCTGATTGGCTTGCGATACGATATTTTTAGTGGTACTTATTACAGAAATGTGGTTGATAAGGATCGAAAAGTAATCTCCGAAGGCCAGCAAACCACTATTCCCAGCCAGGCGCTTACCTACCGACTTGGATTGGTTTACCAGCCCATCCAACCTTTGTCCATCTACGGCTCCTTTTCCACGTATTTCAAACCTTCCCGCCGGTTTACTACAAAAGCAACCTTCGATCCCGAAACGGGCTACCAGGGAGAAGTGGGCAGCCGTGTAGTTCTTTCCTCAAAAATGACGGCCAGCGCCTCCTTTTATTATATGAGAAAAGATAATCAAGTCGAAAGTTTGGCTGGTGGTGAGTACAAAAGGGTCGGTTCTGCTGAATCCAAGGGCTTTGAGCTTGAACTCGTAGGTAGCCCACTGGCTGGTTTGGACTTTACTGCTGGCTATACCTTTACTGATGCCCACTACTTGCCTCATTCCAATGGGGATGCGAATGCAGTAGCAGGAAACCAAGCGACTATGGCACCTAAAAACATGGGGAATGTTTGGGTCAATTATGAAATACAGCAAACGGCTTTGAAAGGCCTGAGCCTGGGAGCAGGAGCCAATTATATGAGTCAGACCTTTGCGGATAGTGATAATTCGTATGCGCTGCCAGCTTATTCCGTAGTCGATGCCACGATTGGTTACCGCATTAGGCAGGTTTCGCTGCATTTGAATGTAAACAATGTCTTGAATGAAAAGTATTTCAACAACGTCATTATCACCAACCAATTTTACCCCGGCGCTACCCGCAATTATTTGCTGAGCGTACGGTATAGCCTTTAATTAAGTTGAGGAGTTGGGGAGTTTAGAAGTTTGGATTTGAGGAGTTTGTATTGTCAGTCTGAAAAAAACTATTTCTAATGAAGAAATTAACCAAAGGGTTGCTCCTCATTCACCGCTACCTGGGCTTTGGGTTAAGCGTTCTGTTCGTGGTTTGGTTTCTTTCTGGCTTTGTGATGATGTACACCTCGTACCCAACCATGGAGCAGCACCAACGGCTACAACAGCTTCCCGTAATTGATTTCAGCCATGCCCAGCTTAGTCCATCGGAAGCGGTTTTGAAGGTGGGGATAACGGATACCTTAAAAACGGTTCGGCTAGGCATGCTGCTCAACCGGCCCGTTTACCGGATTATTCCCAAACACCAAAAGCCAGCCGTCGTATTTGCAGATAACGGGGAAGTCTTATCGCCTGTAGATACCACCCTGGCGAAGCAGATTGCGGGGGCATTTGTAAAAAACAGCAGCCAGCCAGCCAAAGTAGAAACCCTGACGGAGATTGACCAGTGGATGGCGGCGCATAAATCGCAGGGTTATCTTCCGCTGGTACACCGGTTGGAAATGAATGATGCGGCAAAAACGTATCTATATGTATCGGTCCACACGGGCGAAGTGGTTCAGATGGTCAATGCTGAGCAGCGTTTCTGGGCTTGGCTGGGGCCTATCCCCCACTGGATATATCCCACCATCCTGATTCGGAACCGCCCCGTCTGGAGCCAGGTCGTCATTTGGACTTCACTTCTGGGAACGGTGATGTGTCTGGCGGGCATTATTATGGGCATTATCCGAGTGAAGCGCAACAAAGCCAATTCTCTCGTTTTTAGTCCGTATAAAAAGAAATGGT
>JAZKGK010000162.1:0-8685 GCA_040385915.1 Bacteroidota bacterium | reverse complement strand
AAGCGATAAGAGTCGCTATGAAAACCAAGCCCCGGCATATCTAACCCGAACGGATAGTAATGGGAGTAGCTTTTAATGGCAGCCGTTACTGATACGGTGGTATTTCCCGTCGCCAGAGCGTCAGGATCGCCGCCCGGATCAGTGGGTGGGCCATCAGGATCACCAGGTTCGTCAAAGCCAGGACCACTGCTACCTCCGCTTACCGAGGTCATGATCTTCTCGTCACCAATGGTTACGTACACATTACCCAGGTGGTTGCTGAGTTCATATTGCTTGTGGCCGAGCTGGCGCTGACCGGGCAGTCGGCCACCCCGGTAGAGCCCCATTCGGCTGGAGCCGTAGATCGGTTGTTCGATCAGCTCCTCCGCCTGGTAAATGGCCATCACGTTGCCACTGGCATCGCGCAGGTAGCGGGTCGTGGTGGTGGCGCTGCCCTTGGTGACTAACTTGGCAACCCGGTTACCGGTGGCATCGTAGTGATAGCCCACCACTGTCCCATCCTTGTGGGTTACCTGGCGCACCTTGCCATAAACCGTCCATTCGATCGTCACCCCTTCGCCCTGGTCTTCGATCAGGTTACCGATGGCATTGTAGCGATACCCGCCGACCAAAGCTGGGTCTTGCACCTGGAGCTCCACGCTACCACCCGCCTGAATGGTAAAGTTGGCCTTGGTTGTAATTTTCTCGCTGGCTTTTAGCACCACGCTATTGCCACTGGCTACGTAGGCGGTGTTTTGTAAGTAAATGCGGCTGTAAACCTTGTCGTCTCCCTTCACCGCCCCACTGCTGTATATCTTCTCGCCGCTGATAGTCGAGTTAGCCGATTGTAAGCGGTTGGTGTTGGCGTAGTACTGGTAGTCAAGGTCGTCGGCCAGTCCGTTCTTGTCATCACGCCGTTGCTGGGTCAGCAAATTGCCGTTGGGATCATAGCTATACTGGGTATCGAAAGCTGCATCGACTCCCGCAGTCCGGGCCGCAAAGCCAGTAGTAGCCGCGTAGCTGGTCAGGCTCCGGGAGGCGATAATGCGGTTCACTTGGTCGTAGCGGTAGAGCATACCCTGCATCCCCTTCGTGCGGTCGTTGCCCGACTGCTTGCCTAGCTCCGCTACGTCAGTCACCATCCAGGCAATATTGCCATTGTAGAGGCCTTTGGCAGCCGTTTGTTCCGGATGCTGTTCCGCGTAACGCGTCCAGAGTTTATCCCGTCCGTCCGTCAGAGCCAAGCCGGTGCCACCAATGGGCTGGTAGTCGTTCTGGTAATAGCCCAGGGCGAAGGCAAACGCATCGGTGCTGGTACGCAGTGGATTGACTCCATCGCCACCCGGATCGCCAGCAAAAGGCATATTCAATCCTTTCAGCCAGCCTTGCAGGGTATAAAAGTAGTCGCTGCCTTGTACTTTGTAATGCCCCGTTTCTACCCGCGCTAAGCGGCCGTGGGCGTAATAGTCGTAGCGGGCATCTTCGTCCCACAAGAAGGCGTCCATCGAAGTGCGTACCCATTCCAGCCGGTTGTCGGCATCGTACGAATAACGGTGCAACCACTGATCGGCCTCTCCGTACTGGTACACATCTGGCGCGGGTCTTCAGCGAAGCAGTGACTCGTGCCTTTTAATGGCTGAAGTCTTCAGACTTCTCTAACAAGCTAAGCTAAATCTTTCTGTAGTCATCAAAAGTAAAACAAAAGCCTCCAGTCTGTTTCCAAATGGGTTTTTTTGCTTTGTATAAGGCCTAACCTTGTACGACTAAATTAAATCCAGCTTTTAACTACTTCTTCAAGGTAACTCTGGCTCGGGTACATACGCCACCAATGGGTGGGTTGAACTTGGACACGCTGACCTCTATTAATTCAGCATGCGGGTAAATTTGGTAGGTACGATCAATGATGCGCTCAGCGATATGCTCTAATAACCGCGATTTGCGCGTCATTTCATCGGCAATGATGCGATACAGCTCCTCGTAGTTAATAGTCAGTTGGAGGCGGTCTTTTTGCGCTGCCCCTTCTACATCAGCCGTTACGGCAATATCTATTGAATAGCGATTGCCCGTTTTCTGCTCTTCATCGTAATAGCCGTGGTAGGCAAAAAATTCAAGCCCTTCTAAGGCAACTATACCCATCAAAGTCTATAAGTTTATGAGATAATCGATCCGCCGAAGCGGAGTTTATGTGCAGGCAAGTATTGTTTTAACTCGCTTCTAATTCGTCGAAAAATGAGCCTGAACGCCTTTTTGGTTCTGCTGGGGCGGGTTGTGGAATGGTTTCAGGATGCGCTTGGTTAGCTGGAATTTCTGCTTCTATCGCAGGCGCTTCTTCTATCACTTCGGCTTTGTCTTCTAGTGCCGTTTCCGCTTTAATTTCCTGAAAAGTTTCCGGCAACTGTATTACAGGTTCCGCCTCCTTTAACAAAGGCTGTTCAGCCATTTGTTCAGGCAGATGATATACTGATTTTGCTTCTTGCTGGGGCAAACTCGTGCTCAGGCTCGCGGGTTCGTCCAGGTGATGTTCAATCCGCTTGTCAAGCAAATCCTTAAATTCCCTTATCCTACTATCGAATGAGGTATGGGCATTTTTGGCATCCATCCGGCTAACGCGCTCCAGGGTGTCAGTAGCCATGCTTTTCAATTCCAGCAACATATTATCGCGGAGATTTTCCATGGTGCGGAAGTCCCTTTCCAGCGATTTTAGTTCGTTTAATGCTTCTTCCAGCGCTTGCTTAGCCTTTTTATCAGCCTCAATAATCATCGTTTTAGCCCGATTCTGGGCATCGGTAAGCATGATTTCTGATTTCTGCTGCGCTTCTACCAAACGCAAATCAGCCGACTTGCTGGCTTGTTCAATCAGATGAGTACCTGTGTCCTCGGCGGTTTTCAGGGTTTTGTACAGAGAGTTCTCCACTTCCTTAAGCTTCCTCACCTCTTTCTCTGTCATGTCCAGCTTAATCTTGTATTCTTTATTTTCGTCAGTAAGCTTTTCCCATTCCTGCGACATCGATAGCAGAAAGGCATTCACTTCTTCCTTTTCATATCCTCTAAAACCTTTTTCAAAGGTTTTTTGTCTGATCTCGATTGGCGTTATTTTCATATTTTTTAGTTTTTTCGCAAATGGTTCAATTACCTAATAAATGAATCATTTGCCCGCTCCAATTGATTATTGAAGAATTCATATTCTATACAAAGCTAATGGATTGACTACGAAAAACTATAAAAAGAAAGAATTTCTTACGACGTAAATACCTTACTGCATAGCTAAATTCCAAACGGATAAAGTTCGGTCGTCGCTGCAGGCGACTAGGCTATACTCGCCTGCTGCCCAGAATAATTTATTGACCGAAGTACCGTGACCTGCATGGCGGGCGCGATCAATCACTTTGAGTAAGCGGAAGCTGGTGGCGTCCCACACTTTTACCGACTTGTCCATACTACCGGTAGCAAAATATTTACCATCAGGACTGAAAGACAGGTGGTTGATAGCATACGTATGCGCCACAATGGATTGATGCAATGAGTACTGTTCGGCTACCTTCCATATTTTTAGGTGCGCATCGCGGCTTCCACTCAATAAATACTGGTAATCAGTCGAATAAGCCAATGTAAACACCGAATTGGTATGCGCTTCGAAAGCATATTTTATCTGAAAATCCTCCAGGCCAAACACTCGGATATAGTTATCGCTATAGCCAACGGCAAACTCCTGCGTCTGTGGGTTTATGGCGATGCAACGTACGCTTTGTTCGGATGCTTTGATATGCTTCTTTACCGAGAAATGGTTCACATCCATCACAATGATGGTTCCATCGCCGGTTCCTATCAGTGCATGATTCTGCCAGAATTGAATGTCGAAAATGGCAGCAGAAGTGATCTTAATGGACTTGGTTTCTTTTAAGCTCTCCAGATCAATTACGTGAATGCCCTCAAAATTTTGTCCGATCCAAAGCTGATTCTCTTCCTGAAAGTAACGGATAGCATAGACGGAAGCAGGAATTCTGACCAGCAATTCACCCTGGTCGGGGCTGTGCAAATCCCACCGTACCACCATTCCATCGCCACTGGCCGAGAATAATAGGTGAGGAAGATGGGCACGTTCGATGGTGTAAATACTATCCCGATGCCCAGTGAGGGTAGCTAACTTTTCAACTTTAATTGTTTTCATGAATTATGAGGCAAAATAGGCGCAAAGCGAAGGCAACTTTTGCAAAGGGCAGCAGTTTGCTTAATTTTCCCTAGACTTGTGAGGCCAATACCGTTTCAAGGAAGATAAACCAATGGTTTACTTTTCAAAAATATAAAAATAAACGGAATAAGAAAGATGCACCCATGGATTGGCAGACTAACCGGCACGCTGATGATTCGCTATCTGTCAATTAGTTACTGTAAAAACGATTCGTTTTTTAATTTTGCCTTGTCGCTTAATCCGCCCATCGACTTATGCCATTAGTACGCCTGGAAAATATTATTGACGCTTGTAGCTGGGCTTTGTGGGAAATAAACGAAGAAGCCGACGAACTAATGGAAATGCTACAACCTCCTGCCAATGATTTGGAATATTTTGCCACCATTAGGCATAAGCATAAGCAACTAGAATGGCTTGCCAGCCGGTTGGCAGCGAAGAAGTTGGTAGAAAATTGGGGAGGAGATTACCAGGGGATTGTTAAAAACATTTACAACAAGCCCTTTCTCAAGGATTTGCCTTTTTGTTTGTCCTTATCTCACACGGGACAGTATGGAGCAGCCATTCTTCACAGAAATCAAAAAGTTGGTATAGATATTGAATATAATAAAGATAAGCTGCATAAGATTCAACACAAGTTTCTATCATCAGATGAAATGGACAATGCAGAAGATTGTGTAAATAAATTGAGTGTGTATTGGTGTGCGAAAGAAGCTCTGTACAAGCTGCACATTCAAAAGCAACTTTCTTTTAAGCAACACATTCGTATTAAGCCTTTTGAATTACAAATAGCAGGAAAGCTTTGCGGACAAATTGCCACAGAAAACGGCCTAGAAGAATACAAAATCACTTACCGGCAGTTCGCGCCCTTGACAGTTGCTTACGCCTATTGAACGATTAACTTTAAACTACCATGAAAATACACCCTATTTTATTTTCTATCTTCTGCTTGCTCTTCGTTTCATTGAAAGCATTGCCGCAGTCGACAGAAAAAATCGAGAACTTCACCTTGACGGATGTAACCAACAACCGCTCCGTATCACTGCTAGACTACAAAGGCTCGCAAGGAGTAGTGATTATCTTCACCAGCCATGCCTGTCCCTACGCCAAACTGTACGACAGCCGTATCCATAACCTGGCTAAAGAATTTCAGGGAAGAGGCATCCAGTTTTTGCTGATCAACTCCAATACCTCTACAGAAGATAACGATGATTCGATAGAGCAAATGGCCGCAGCTGCACGTCAAAAAGGCTATTCTTTTCCTTATCTAGCTGATAAAGAACACCGTGCAGCCAAAATGTTTGGCGCAACCAAGACACCCGAAGCATTTGTGCTGCAAACCAACGGAGGCGTTTTTACCCTCAAATACCGCGGTGCCATTGACGACAATCCTCAGATGCCCAATGACGTGAGTGCTCATTACCTACGCGAAGCCATCCAAGCCGTACTTGGCAAAACGAACCTATCGGTAGTAGATAGACGTGCAACGGGCTGTATGATTAAGAAAGAGTAAGGAAAGTGGGAAGTGGGTTTTACTGAAAAAAGATTATTATCACATAAAAAGGAAGTCCTGCCAGATCTAATTTGGCAGGACTTCCTTTTTATGTAGCATAGAAATACTGGTATTGGTTGTGCGCGCGTACGCTTGTTTACTGCTTCTTTTGCCCCGCATCAAATGCGTAAGTTCCCATGCCTACCCGTCCTTTCCGCGAGATTCCTTCGCAAGTAGCGACCAATTGGGCCGTTTCATCGGAAGTAAAAAAGCTGACCTCCGCTATCCCTTGTTCATTGGTGCGCACCCTCGATTGCCAATATACAGTACTGCGAAAATCGGGCAAATTGTGGCGATCTTCGGCAACATCGTAACGAGGAGAATAAAACTCACGGGCTTTTGAATACCCCACCAGTTTGAAATTCGTAGCGCTGGCCGCCTTATCCTGAGAGTAATCATAATTCGGATTGTTTCTTTTCGTCAGGAAGTTAATCACCCCATTATTCGCATCTCCATACGTCTGTCCTGGATAATTTACCCTACGTAGTCCCCTATACATACCTCCCTGAACATCGTTCAATACTTCTATTGTTTCGATTTCATCAACGAGCATGCCCCCAATCTGCTCTGCAGTTACTTCCCAACCATCCAGTAAATACATTGGGCTTCTCGATCCGTCTATCTTTTTTGTCATGGACAGGGAGGTCAACGCTACACCAGCGTGTTTTATGTACCAAAACAGATCAGGTAGTGGGTACTTAAACTTACTTAGACGAATGACGGCCGTAGTGGTCGTATACCGCCGACGGGGGTCTGTGCGTGAGGCCTTCTTGACGAACTCCGGCAGCAAAATGGCATTGGTGCCCATCCGTAAACTTTTATCGACCTTCTGCCAGTTATTCATTTTCCGCAGATAACCTTCCGAGACTGGCAGGGTGGCCGAGAGAGCCTCCACCGGAAAAAAAGAAGTAGTCGGAGCTTGGAACACATCGTGGGATACCAGGAAGCCCATCCCGATCTTGCCCTTGGCATTCCGAGCCTGGATAAACACGTTCATCGTATCCTGAAAGTCCAAGCCATTGAGCAGGAAGCTGCCATCTTCGGCGGTGGTAGGAAAATATAGCTGATGAGGGACTTTCTTCTTCAGGGTATCGAGGGTGGCCGACTGCAGCAGTACCGTCAGTTGAGTGTTACCCGCTGCTTTAGTCTTGTTCAGCTCCCGCCTTACCTTGCCGGTAATGAGAAGACTCTGCTCAAAGGGATACTGATAAGCGGGGTAGTCATCCTTCATAATCTTGTTCCAGTCGAACCGCCGCCAGCCCTGCGTCATCAGCAGCAGATCCAGGTGTTTGGCAGAAAGTGGCTGATTTGAGTCAAAATAGTAAGCTGGCTGCTCGATATGCCCCTTCAATTCGCTGCCCAAGACTGAATAGGCATAAATATTGTCGGCAAAGGACTCGTCGAGTGGCGCATTCTGCACATCCCTCACCGCCAGAGAAAAATCCCCTTTTACCGGCTGCCCATCCGCATCTTTCACCACCACCCGCAGTTTCACTTTTTCCCGTTTGCCATATTCTGCCTTATCGGTGGACAAGGCAATGTTGAGCTGAGGCGGCTGATTGACCAATGCCAGCCGTTCGGCCAAGGGCTGACCCGCCCGATTGAATAAGGTGATACACACCAAACCTGCTGGAAAGCGGTTGGCAGGTACGTGAGTAATCATTTCTGGTTGATTCAGACTAGATTTGGCGGCAAAAAAGACCTTGCCTTCGGCGTGCGCCACCAGGAAAAGACTATCCTGGAGATTATTCCCCAAGGAATGGCGCAACGTCAAGCGAACCGTTTCGGGATTGACCCGATCCACCTGTAAGCCAATGCCTTGCTCCAAGGCCAGGGGAAGCGGGAATTCGCTCAACGAACCATCGACTTGCCGCACCTGGGCGCGATAGGTTTTGCCAGCTTGGGGTTTCAAATTCACCAGGCCCATTCCCAGATGTTGGCTTTGGAAGGAGGCTACTTCGTTGCCAGCATGGTCTATAATTCGTCCTTTTACCTCAATCCCTTTACCACTTATGTCGATGGCCTTGAAGGCCAGCCGAGAATCCAGGCCATTGACCCAATGGCCACCTTCGGGAAAAAACGTTAAATCCAGACTTGATTTTCCTACCGGCAGGCGAAAGGTCTTTTGATAGGGATGCTCCTTGGAAACCGATTCCACAGTCAGGAAAGCGTCCACTGGAGAACCAGTTTCCACTTTGGGCAGATTAAGTTTTAGCGACACTTTGCCTGCCGCATCAGTCGGCTGCACGAACCGATCTACCGTTTTTCCATTGACCACTAACCGAAAATGCAAATCCTGGTGCTGCAAAGGCTCTGCATACGAGGTGTTGACTTCGACAGCCGCCAACAGGGAATCGCCTTGGGCGTGGGGAGTGGCTCGAAAGGCAATCCGGGCTTGCATGGCGGCCAGATCAGAGTTCACCAGCTTGATTTCGCGGGAGAAGAAGTAGTCGTCGGAGAAGTTGCGCATCCAGTTGGTGTAGGCCCGCAGTTGGTAGGTGCCTTCATTGAGGCTGTCGGGCAGATGAATATCGCCGAAAGCGGTGCCTTCCACCACATTCAGTTTGCGGCTGTAAAGCACTTTCTGATTGGGGTCGATCAGCTCGGCATACATCACCCGGCTCAAGGTATCGAGCTGATGATCGGGGGAGAGGGTCACATAGGCTTTGAACCAAATGGTCTCTCCTTGGCTGTAGACGGTTTTGTCTTGATGGAGATAGATTTTCTCTTGGGGATACTCGGTATAAAACCGTTGCAGGTGAGCGGCAATGTTCGGGATAAGGTCGTCTGGAGGAAAAGGCGATTTTAGCCAGGTAAACGAAAAAAGGATAAAAGAAACGAGCCCTACCAAGAGAATTGGCTTCTTACAGGTAACCATATGGAAATAGTTTGAGGATGAAAAACAGAAATAGGTATATAAGTAGTCAGTTAAAAATAAACGACGTTTTAAACTGGGTAAAATGTTTAA
>JAZKGK010000161.1:0-26244 GCA_040385915.1 Bacteroidota bacterium | reverse complement strand
GGAGGTCAGTAGGCCAGAAACGGCAGTAGGAAGGTTGGCATGAGTTGGCAAGCGTAGTTAACAAGTAGCCCCGTTGGATGGTATCCTGCGGGGCTTTTTTTATTTATCCAGCCCAAAGGCGCGTTTGTTTTTAAAATCGCGAATCATCGCATCCAGGGTAACGAAGATATGTTCCTGTTCTTTGGCGGAGAACAAAGGAGCGAAACGAGCTTGGAAATTACAGTCCTTTAAGTATTCATTGAAACAAGGTCGGAAGTGTTTGGAACGCTTCCGACCTTGTTATTTGTGGCTGTTTATTTAGGTTCCAACACGGAGTTTGGCACCTCTATTAACGTAGCAGCCTTAGTAACCTTTCTCACCCCACTCGCTTGTAAAAGCTGATCTACCTGATTCAGTAAATAGAGAGACGCATCAATTTCATCCTTTCTGATCGAAACACTTTCAATGTTAAAGCCGAAGGGAATTGATTTGGCTATACAGAATTCTATAATCTCCTCAGCCAAATCAAGACATAAGTCCACGGAAGTAGAAAGAATGTCCTGACAATTGGTTAGCTCATTTCTAAGCCAGATAGGAATATGAATCCCCAACCAATTCATAAAATCAATCGTTTTTACTGACCCACAAGTGGTTAGCGTAAATATCAATGTTGGCAGCGGCAGTTGGTTTACCTGGCAATAGAAGTACAGATCTGATAAAACATTTTTGGTATAGCCAATGCTATACACACATTGGGAAATGAAGAAGGAACAACCGGCATCCATCTTATGCACGATTTTCATATGCTCACTTCGCCCAGAATGGTGTCTTTCAGGAATCATTACGCCACCAAGAACCGCCGATTTGTTTTCCTGCCGCCAAATTTCATAGGCTTCAGGCAGCTTCATATGTGCCACCTGGTCTTTGGAAGGCGCACCAACAAATACGGCAGAATAACGGCTCTGTTGAATAGTGGAGATCCAGGATGACAACTCAGGCTTAGAAAATTTCCCTACCGAACCATAAATGATTTTAGGAATGGGCAACTCCTTCAGGTAGTCGGAAGCAAAAACGTGCGGATCAAGCGTAGGCAAAAAAGGAAAGGGGCGTTCCTGAGCAGTCCGGTGAGATTCGTCCTGCAAATCATAAATCACCAGCCCGTCGATAGGCAACGGCAACAGGTCAGCCATTCTCTTTTGAGAAATTTCTTGGTTCTTTTCATGCGCATTTTGCGCTTTGGGCGGAGTTATTCCATACAGGAGAATGCCTGATTCTCTGTTTTTTACCTTTTCCTTAAACATAGAAGTAGATATATATGCTAATGCCCTGATTTGGTTATCACAAAAAGCTGATACGTAATGGCCTACACCAAATTACTTAATCAATGCCTAAATATAAATCAAATAAGCATACGTTGGAGGGCAAAGTATCTTTTCTTTAAGCAAGGTCGGAAACGCTTGAAGCGCTCCCGACCTTACCCTATCATTTGTTCCCTGTATCAGGCCTATTGTGCTTGCCAAAATGCTGAAAAATAGCCGGAGGCGGTGATTCCAGTCGGATGCGTTGTGAAGTAACCGGGTGGGTAAAACTAAGGGAGAAAGCGTGTAGCCCCAGCCGTTTGATAGGGCTGCCATCGGCTCCGTACTTTTTATCGCCTACAATGGGACAGCCCATTTCAGACAGATGCACCCGTATCTGGTGCTTGCGCCCCGTGTCGATACGAATTTCCAGTAGACTATTATGAGCAAAAGTCTTTAATACCTTGTAGTGTGTCACGGCAAATTGAGCTCCAGGCGCATCTTCAGCACAAGAATGACTGGTAAAGGCACCACTTTCGCGAATCCAGTTTTCTATTGTCCCTTCTGGTGTTGCTGGTTGTCCTTCGACCAGAGCCAGGTAAATCTTCTCGGTGTCGGTCCAGCTTTGCTGCACATCTTCTTTAATTTGCTCCCCTTTGGCAAAAATCATCACGCCCGACACTTCACGGTCCAGGCGGTGGATAATAAAAATCTTGTCCTTCCCATCGGATTCCACTTCTACATAATTGGATACGGCCTTGAAGAAGGTTTTAGTCTTTTCACGATCAGTCCCGATGGAAAGCAGACCAGCTGGCTTTTCCATCGCAATTAAATAACGATCTTCAAACAAGAGCGGAAAGGGCGCACTGCCCTGCTTCACAACCGACTGACCTTTGGGCTGGTGCCGATTAATTTCTACCGTTACAGTCTGGCCAGCAGCCAGGCTGATATCACCACGCTTCTGAACAACGCCATCTACCGCTACACACTTGTGGCCAAGCCAGTCGCGGATTTTTGTTTTGGAAGCGGTTCCTGTAGCCTTGAGCAAGAAATCAATCAGGATGGTATTTTCTTTGACAATAAATTTCATGGATAGTATTTAAACCCTGCAAAGGTAATAGATAAGTCGATGGGTAAACGAGTCGATTTACTTAATAAAAAATATTCAGTTTACAGAATGCAGATAATTGATTAATTTTGAAATTCTTTTGTTGGCAACACGATTAAAATTTAAAGAAAAGAGGATTGATTCCTGATCTTCCCTTTCTTGTCATTGACCGACTTCGGACTTTATTTATACTACCTATTTGCATGAAAAACATTATCACCTTTACCATTAACCCCGCAATTGACAAAAACACTACGGTTGATCACCTGGAACCGGAGCATAAGTTACATTGCACCAACCCTATATACAATCCTGGTGGCGGCGGCATCAACGTATCGCGGGCCATTAAACGGTTGGGAGGCGATTCACTGGCAGTATTTACGGCGGGTGGTCATACGGGTTCTTTTCTTCAGGAAATGCTTACCAAAGAAGATGTACGTCAGTTGGTAATTCCTATTGCGCAGCGCACCCGGGAAAACTTCATTGTAGTAGAAACCACCACTAACCACCAATATCGCTTCGGTTTAGGCGGCCCTAGCCTGGACGAATCTGAGTGGCAAACCTGCCTGAACGTACTTTCGCAACTCAATCCTGATTATTTTGTCGTGAGCGGAAGTTTATCTCCTGGTGTACCCAGCGATTTTTACGCCCAAGTGGCTCGCCTCGCCCGCAAAACCGGTGCTCGCTTCATATTAGATACTTCTGGAGAAGCGCTTACCCTAGCAGTGAATGAAGGTGTATACTTGCTGAAACCCAACCGTGCGGAACTTGGCCGGTTAATAGGCGTGAAAGCACTCAAAACCGAGGATCTGGAAGAAGCCGCCCGAATGATTATTAGCCGGGGTTATTGCGAAGTAGTAGCGATTTCTTTAGGAGAACAAGGTGCTTTGATGGTAGCAAAAGATCAAGCCGAACACGTAATGGCTCCCGAAGCACCCAAACGTAGCACCGTAGGCGCCGGCGATAGTATGGTTGCAGGTATGGTCTGGAAGCTATCACAAGGTAGCAGCTTGTCAGAAATGGTGCGCTACGGCGTGGCTTGCGGAACAGCCGCCACGATGAACACAGGAACCGAACTTTGTTATATAAAGGATGTAGAACAGCTTTATAGTCAAATAAATACATTGGCTCAACGAAGTGACGCCAATATGCTGATTAGTTAATGGCAGCCGTTAGGATTAGGAGAAAAGTTGATGTTGATTGCACCTCCTCTCCTAATCCTTTCATCTAGCCATTAACTCATTGATTAATCATCAAACCTTCTCAGTACCATAACCGTCCGGTTGGTGATGTACAAGCGAAGAAAGTTCTCTGCATCGCTGAAGTAGTTCAGATTGGAATCTACCCGATTATGACCGCCAAACCTTGCCTCGTCTGAATTGAGGATAATCCGGTATTTCCCCGGTGTAGGCACATAAAACTTATAATCAAAAATTGAGTGCTGAAAGTGAAAATTGAAGACGAATACTAAATTGCTCCGTTCGAATATAATCACTTTGTTCATGTCGTCCATATTGAGCTGACGGGCGGGATCAGCCGATAAAATATGATACTCCTTTACCAGGGCAATCATTTCCCGCTCAAATTGATCGAAAAATTTGTACTTCAGCTCCTGATTTTCGACGAGCGACCACATGCGACGAGCATATTTATAGCTCCAGTTGTTACCTTCTCTCGGAAAATCAATCCATTCGGGATGACCGAACTCGTTGCCCATAAAGGTCATATAGCCTTCGCCACCCAACGAAACCGTGAATAAGCGAATCATCTTGTGCAGTGCTAGGCCCCGGTCTATCACCAAGTCATTGTCCGTCACCAGCATGTGAAAGTACATTTCCTTGTCCATGAGCCGGAAAGCAATGGTCTTGTCGCCTACCAGCGCCTGGTCGTGCGATTCGGCATAGGCAATGGTTTTTTCTCCAGCACGGCGGTTGTTGAGTGTGCCCCACATGTCGTGAATATTCCATTCTTCATCCGACTGATCTTTCAACAGCTTGATCCAATAATCAGGAATGCCCATGCCCAACCGATAATCGAAGCCAATACCTCCCTCCTCTACCGGACGACTTAAGCCAGGCATCCCACTCACATCTTCGGCAATGCTTAACGCCCCGGGACGGAATTGGTGAATCAATGTATTGGCCAACTGCAAGTAACGAATGGCATCCTGATCGGTTTCAGAACCGAAATATTTGTCGTAATGGTCGAAGCTGGTGAAGCCGTGATGCGTGTATAGCATGGAAGTAACTCCATCGAAGCGGAACCCATCAAAGCAAAACTCCTCCATCCAGTAGCGTAGGTTAGAAAGCAGAAACTGAAGCACTTCTACTTTGCCGTAATCAAACAGCTTGGAATCCCAGCCCGGATGATCTCCCCGGTGGTCGGCGTGAAAATACTGGTGGCCAGAGCCATCGAAATTATTTAGTCCTTCATGAAAGTTTTTCACTGCGTGTGAATGAACCACGTCCATAACCACCGCAATGCCCATTCCGTGGGCAGTATCGATCAATTGCTTCAGCTCATCAGGCGTACCAAAGCGCGAAGACGGAGCAAAGAAGCTGGAAACGTGGTAGCCAAATGAGCCATAGTACGGATGCTCGTGTACCGCCATCAGCTGAATAACATTGTAACCCAAAGCTTTTGCCCTAGGCAATACTTTTTCCGCAAATTCCAGGTATGAACCCACGCCTTCTTTTTCCTGCGCCATTCCTACGTGGCATTCGTAGATGAGCGGCTCCTTTATCTGAGTCAGATCGACTCCTTCTTGTCGCCATTGATAAGGTTTAGGAGGCATCCACAACTGTCCGCTGAAATCGTGTGTCACTGGGTTTTGCACTACCCGACGACTATACGCAGGAATGCGGTCGTTTTCTCCATTTTGCGCCTTTACGCGTACTTTTATTAAACTCTCGTGCGTAAATCGGTCGTGGTAAGTAGCTTGGTCCAGAAAAACCTCCCATACGCCCTGCCCATTGCGCACCATCGGATTGGCCTTCGAGTCCCACTGATTAAAGTCGCCTACCAACGAAAGTGCTTCGGCAGCGGGTGCCCATTCGCGGTAAAACCAACCTTTTTTATCGTGATCGTAATTGATGCCTAAATATGTGTGTGCATTGGCAAAATGAAGCAGACTACCGGCTTCTAATTCAATTCGGCGTAAAAATCCCCAAAAGCGATAGACTCGTTCTTCAATATTGCGAGCATAGGGTTCTAGCCAAGGGTCAGCCTGAATTAATGGAAGTTTAGCGTTAGGCATATTTGGATTATGGATTTGGGTGAACGATCTTGGAACGCCCTAAATGTAAACAAAGTCCCTCAATTAGGCTATAGTTGAAAAAGATTCTGCCTACTCTTTCCACCGAGTATTCATCCATTTTTGCTGCTGTTCCTCGGTAAGAAATGTCCAGGCAACCATACGGCTTGTTTTATTTCCCTGACTCATGGGGATCGTTTTTATCTCAACCGCTTCGGCAATTTTTAATGCTTTGCAAGCATTTTCAAGATTGGATTGTTTGGAAATCAAGGTAGAAAACCAAAAGCAGGAAGCGGAAAACTGCTTACTTTGACGAATCATAGCGCATACGAATGTTGCTTCCCCTCCTTCGCACCACAATTCATTATTTTGGCCTCCAAAGTTCAAGATTGGTTGAGCAACTTTTTCACGGGTTAAATTCCTCAATTTACGTACTGTCCCCGCTTGGGCTTCAGCCAAAGAAGCATGAAAAGGAGGGTTGCAAATAGTTAAATCAATCCATTCGCCTTTCTGAATAATCCCCTGAAAAATATCTTTTGGATTAAGTTGTAATCTCAATTCAACCTGCCCTTTTAAAGAGGGATTCATGTCAATTATTTTGTTGGCAGATGCAATGGCCACAGGATCGATATCGGCACCAATAAATGACCAACCATATTCTTTGTTCCCAATGATGGGATACACACAATTAGCTCCCACGCCAATGTCCAGGCATTTTATCCGATTGCCCCTTGGTAGGTTGTTTCCCTGAAAGTGGGAATGATTGCTAAACAATAAATCTGCGATATGATGAATGTAATCTGCTCTCCCTGGAATAGGCGGACATAAATAATTGTTCGGAATATCCCAATGCTCAATGCCATAAAAGTGCTTCAACAGCGCTTTGTTAAGCATCTTTACCGCTGCTGGATTAAAAAAGTCAATCGATTCGTCCTGGTAATTGTTCAGCTTCACAAATGGACCTAATTCCGGACAACTAGCAATAAGTTGTTTGAAATTATAGCGTGCCCGATGCTTGTTGCGGGGATGTAAACTGGCTTTTTCTTTGGGATATTCTTTCTTTTTATGAAGCATTTAGGGGGCGCTAGGGAAATAATTGCCTTTCTGACCAGCTTAGGACATGATTGAGTAAGGCGTTGTTCCAGACAACTGGTTATTTTCTGTATAAGTTGCAATTAAGTAGTTGAGTATACATAAACGACGTTCTGTATTGGGTCAACTTTTCTGTTTGAGGCATTGATATTCATCTCCGACTGGTCTTAGCGGACGCTCAAATGACAACCAACCAATCATAAAGGAACCGCAAGGAAGGCTTCGTTTAGAGCAAAGCATTCCTTCACTTTTAGTAAGCTAAGGCATTCAAGCGGACGCTTGACTCATTGTAGGTCTTAGCGGACGCTCAATGCTGTCAACTTAAGCAACATGGCCACCTCTTTAGTCCAGGCGATTGTCATCCTGAGTGGCGCCCGCAATAGAATTGGAAGAAACCGAGCGTCGGTCGCTTATTATTTGTTTAGTGGTAACTCCATAACAAGCGACCGACGCTCGGGTCCTTCGCTCCGCTCAGGATGACAACAGGGAGGAGGGAAGCACCTGTTTATCCTTAAGTTGACAGCATTGAGCATCCGCTAAGACCAGCCAGAGTTGTTGTCATACTTTTACCAGCATTTTACATGGATGGAAAATTTACATAAATAAAAATCAAATGCCTTTTGCCGTCTATATGGCTTTTTTTAACTAACCAATAAGCATAAAAAATCAAATAAGGAATCCATCCAATTATCATAAAAAATCATTTTAGGCTTACCACTTAATGTCTGTATTTGCGAAGTTTCTCCTTCTGGCTTTAGCGTCTGTTAAGACCAGACGGCGCTATTGATTAACCAATGGTTTTAAACGCGTTCCAATCAACTCTATGGATTGCATCAATTTTTCATGCGGCACTTCGGCAGTATCCATCTGAAACGTAAGCCTAGAAATACCGCCCAATGCTTCGGAATGCCGGAGAATCTTTTCCGCCACCTCTTCTGCACTCCCAACCAGCAATGCTCCTGTTGGTCCAGCCTGAGCCTCGAATCGGCCTCTTGTCATGGGTGGCCAGCCTCGCTCCTTGCCAATCCTGGTCATGGACTCGGCATAGCCCGGATAAAAATCATCGATTGCTTCCTGGGTAGTGTTTGCTACATAGCCCAACGAGTGCAGACCTACTTTTAATTGTTCAGGCAGATACCCTGCTTTTTCCCCTGCCTCCCGGTAAAGGTCAACCAAGGGACGAAAGTGGTGGGTTTCTCCCCCAATCACCGCCACCATCAGCGGTAGTCCGAGCGTGCCGGCACGAATGAATGATTCAGGCGTACCACCCACACCCAACCAAATAGGGATGGACTGTTGCTGAGGCCTTGGATAGACAGGCTGGTTCTTCAGGGTAGGACGGAATTTACCGGACCAGGTAACAAATTCATTATCGCGAATTTGGAGTAAGAGGTCTAGCTTTTCGACAAACAGCGCATCATAATCTTCCAGCTTATACCCAAATAGTGGAAAAGACTCGATGAACGAACCGCGCCCCGCCACAATTTCAGCCCGGCCACCGGAGATCAGATCCAGGGTTGCGAAGTTTTGAAATACCCTTACCGGGTCGGCAGCACTCAATACAGTCACGGCACTGGTCAGACGGATACGCTTGGTACAGGCAGCGGCAGCCGCTAGAATAAGTGTTGGCGCAGAATCAAGAAAGCCTTTGCGGTGATGCTCTCCAATGCCAAATACGTCAAGCCCCGAACGGTCTGCATGGGCTATTCTTTCCAGCAATTGAGCTACTGCATCCGCATCATTGATGGCTTTCTTGCTATTGCCACTCATCATGGCGGCAAAACTATCAATCCCGATTTCCATAGTATTTTATTGAAATGAAGGCGGCCAATATTTCCGCCCCAGTTACGAACCTATCGCTAATCTAGGAATAGATCCCTGTATTAACAGAAAAGACCGGAATCAATTTCCAGTCTTCGAAAGGAAGGCTTCGCTTGGAGCGAAGCCTTCCTTATGGGTAACAACTGGTTTTAGCGTCCGCTAAGACCCAAAACGATTGAGCATCCGCTCAAATAACCACCAAACAAATACTAGGTATGCAACAGATGCGTAAGGTGTTTCAAAAGGCAGGGATGGTTGAGTTGATTTTTATCGGATATTGAAGGCCTCCAAGCGGACGCTTGGCTAGTGTTGGGTCTTAGCGGACGCTAAGACCAGTCGGATATTACAGGCGCTTAGTCGGCACATATTTCACGGGCTACTCTGCGGGCTTCCTGCTCTAAAGGGCCGTGGGGATAGCCGAAGGTCATGCATTCAGTCAAATAAGCTTTCATGAAAGGTTGTAAGCCCATTCTTTCAAACTGCATCGTGTGCGTGAGTTCGTGGGCCACTAATCTTCGTTGATTCCAATGGTCAGTCTGGATATAGATGCCATACCCATACGTAGATCCAATGGCCCGTTTAGGGAGGGAGTTCACAAAGCCAGTTACCTCTTTCAGGAAAGTGGGTATGGCAGGACGAGGAATTGTATCGACGCATAGAAGCCGCACCTTTGCAATATCTTTTACCCCAATCAGGTAGGCATCAATCTGCTGGTCTTCATTTAGCGCCACCCCCTTCTCCAGAATCAGTGCCTGCTGCTGCCTCACATACTGGTAAGCGAAGGGTAGAATGACTTTTAATAAGTACGATGATATCATTGAATGGTGAATGAGTGCTTCTACGGCAAGTTTCTGTATTGAACTTTGAGTAATGGGAGATACCTGATGGCCACTTTTCTTTCCAGCAGGGTCTCCGCAGGAAGCCGGTTGGAAAGAATAGCACTTTATTTTTCATACATAACAGGCAAGTGTTTTACATAGTATTTTTTTCCTTTAGGTAAAACAATCTGCATACATCTCATATAATACGATTCTTTCGTAATGTTCTTAGATGAGTCATAGCTTTTAAAATACTTCTCCTTTACAATAAAAATTTCCAGACCATTATCATTACAAAAGCGATAAGCAGGTAATTTTTCATTATGAAATACTACGCTATATAAACTATCATTAATTGATTTTTTGTCAATGGCAACAATTGCATTAATTGAATCTTTTAATTTCCAATCAACAAGGATATCAATATCCAATTTCAGATTAAAACTATCTATTGGAGAAATATAAACCCCCAAAACTAGTTGTTTCCCTTTAATACGTTCTGCTCCAACAAATAAAAGTCGTTTTTTCTTTGTGAACTCTAATTGCCCATAAGCATAAGAAAATGTTAAAAACATAAACCATATCACAACCACTTTCTTCATAGATTGATTATCAAAATTGTTTCTTCTCCCCTTGGCTGGTGTCCTAACCATCACACCTTTATTACAATCCCAATAACTTCTTTCCAGCAGGGACGCTGCGTTAGCTCCTAGAGTAATCACCAAAAGTCAGTAGACATTCACAGAAAAACTAGAACAATCATTCAACCAAACGCAGGGTCCCTGCGGAGACCCTGCTGGAAAAAACGATTAAGTTCTTCATAGTGATATCGGTGTTATTGATTACCTATAATTTGTTTCTTTTCCCACTACCTGCGTATACATCCCAAATCTAGCAACATCCTCACCCCACACACCTGTAAAGAAAAGGCCAGAACAAACTCTCAACCTTTGCTCCAAGCATCCCCCTCTTACTTCCCTACATCCTTCCCCGAATCATCCCCCACTTTGCGGCGCGAGCCTAGGTCGATGATTTGGCGGGCGTTGAGGTATTGGCTGTAGAGGGTAGCGTTGCTGGTTTTGAAGGGCAGCATGAGTTTGTCGAGTACGTCTTTGAGCAAGGCATCGGCTTGGGCGAATAGCTTGTCGAGGTCTTCGGTGGCGGCTACTTTGGTGCCCTGACTGCTGCGGAGTTTGCGGGTTATTTATGGTGTGATATATTGTCCATGAGAAGGGGTTTGTTGAGGGTTAATTTTCGTTTGAGTTACATATTTGTATCGTACAAACAAAATATTTCCTGTTTATTCATCAATTATTCCAATAAGTGACGCAATGAGAAACCTAGGCCTGACATTGAGGCAGATTACGCAAGCATTACGGAAGTCTAGCCTGACATTGAGGCAGCCAGAGCAGTCATGGAGGAGTTTAAGAAGGTCATTGCGAAGGTCAAGGCAAGCATTGAGGGACTCAAGATGGTCATTGAGGAACATGGAGCAGTCATTGAGGCAGTCAGAGCGACCATTGCGAAGGTCAACGCAAGCATTGAGGCACATGGCACGACCATTGCAAAGTACGGAATAGGCTTTGCGAAAGTAAGCGGATGCTACGTATAAGAAGCTTTAAGCTTTGAGGTATCTGCCTAGAACTAAAACTTGGCTGCTGATAGCTTACCGAGCTCAATTTATAAATCACGATCCTATATGAATTTCAAAGAATTGATTCAATCGAAAAAGCCGGTGTTGGTAGATTTTTATGCAACCTGGTGTGGGCCTTGCAAAACGCAGGCTCCGATGTTAGAAGTGTTGGCCGGAAAAATTGGTGACTCCGCCAAAATTATCAAAGTGGATATTGATAAAAACCCACAGGCAGCCAACCAATACCAAGTGCGTAGTGTGCCTACACTCATGATATTTAGGGAGGGAAAAGTACTTTGGCGGCAATCGGGGGTAGTGCCAGCCCATCAACTTCAAAAAATAATGCAACAATTTGCCTGAGGCTACTAGGCTTTTAGGAGTTAGGTGGGTTAGCTATTAGGTTGTTAGTAATTAGGTTTTAGCCGTTAGAAAGCATTGACTCATAAAGCCTAATGGCTAACAGCTAACACCTAATTACTCTGTTTCCCGCTGATATTCTCCGTCGCTGGGGTAGGCTTCATCGTCCAGCGAGCTATCGCCCATCAGATCCACGTCCTCATAACGCTGATCGATAAAACTATCGTCTTCTATGTCGATGCTGTTGATATCCATATCATCGAGGCTTTCCATTTCCAACTCATTTTCATAGGCTGGGTTTGCCTCGTGACTAATGGCATTCAGGACTTTCTTTTCTGCCTCAGTCAACCCATCGGTTTGAATATCGTCGATAAAGCTTTTCATCACTTGCTTATCGCGTAAATCCCGATCCACATTGTCCTCGTTTTCCAGATCGCCATCCAGCGCATGTTCACTGATACGTTGATTCTGGTAGGCTTCATTTTCTATCCTGGCCTCTACTCCACTTTCACTTTCACCAGCGTCATCATCCATCAATTCGTTTTCCAAATCTGTTGCTTGCCGTAGTTCTGTGGCTATGTCAGAGATTTGAATGAGCATTTGAGGAAAGTCATTGTGTACAATATACCAGTGCGGCATCATATCCAATTCCAGTTGCTGGTCATAACTTCCGTATTGCAAACCGGCCAGCACATTCCAGTCAATGTCACGGTATTTTTCCTTAAACTCATCCGACAAAAGCGCAGCAGCCCCACCAATCTGCTGCAATTGGCTCACTACGGCCTCTTTGATATCATCACGGGTCGCAAATTCATTGTATTCTGATTGTCCAATATAGCCTTGGATTTCCTGAATAGAATCGGTTATATCTAAGAGTCGGATTAAATCTTCTTCGTTGGTTTTCATACGCATTTTTTTAGGTAGGTTAATTGATGAATAACTGTTTTTAGACTTATGCTGGTGGCTGTTTAACAAAGTACGTATTCAACCATATTTGGTTACTTACAACGTGGTGTAGTTTCCTGTAGCCTATTCTGGGTAATATCAAAGTACTTTCTCCATAGTTTTGAAAAAATATAAAGCGAGAGAAATGCTTAAGAAGGTTTGAAATGATGCCCCCCTCCTCGTACTTTAGCGGCAAAATTCAGCATTTGTATTTCAAGGTAATCAAATAATGGTAAACAGTTTATATCCAGCCCTCATTCGGGGTATTGGTTCTTTTGTACCAGCAGGCCGGCTTTCAAATTTTGATTTGGAAAAAATGGTAAAAACCTCCGATGAATGGATTGTGACCCGAACTGGCATTTCAGAACGGGGCATTGCAGCGGCACATGAGGCTACCTCCGACATTGCCTATGAAGCAGCCAAAGAAGCCATTATTAACGCTGGCCTTACCCCTGCCGATATTGATGCCATCATTGTAGGAACCTGTACGCCCGATTATCAATTTCCCTCGGTAGCCAGCCAAATTCAATACCGACTGGGTTGTCCCCACATCACCAGCTTCGACGTAGCCAATGCCTGTGTTGGCTTTGTTTCCTGCCTTGAAATAGCGAATCAATTTATACAAACTGGTTTAAAAAAGAATATCCTGGTGGTAGGAGCGGATACGATGAGCCGCATTACCGATTATTCTGACCGGGGTACTTGCATCCTCTTTTCTGATGGCGCTGGTGCATGTGTGCTTTCGCGGGCCGAAGATCCGAACCACAAGGGCATTATTTGTACGCAGACCCATACGGACGGCGAATTGCTCACCAGCTTGTACGTACCCGGTGGAGGCAGCCGCCACCCGGAGCCAAAATATCCCGAAACGAAAGATAAGATCGTGATGGAAGGCAATAAGATTTTCAAAGTGGCGGTAACGGTGATGACCCAAACGATTGAGGCCAACTTGCGCTCTATCGGCTATACCAAAGAAGATATTGATTGGCTGATTCCTCACCAGGCCAATATCCGAATTATGAGTGCCATTGCCCATAACCTTGATTTCCCGCTTGAAAAAGTAATCAACAACATCCGATTTTTTGGCAATAACTCTTCTGCCACCATTCCGCTGGCGCTGCATGCCGCCATCCGCGATGGAAAAATACAGCGAGGCCAGAAGCTTATGTTGACGGCTTTTGGTGGTGGGTTGGTATGGGGCTCTATTTTTATGGAGTATTGAGGTAAACAGCATAGTGTCATAGAGCTTATGGCGGAGGCCCTGGATACACTATCGCTCAATTAGCTGCAAATTATCTGACTTTTTAGTCTACAAACTGCAAATTTTACTACCTTTAAATTTACCAGGAGAATTTAATTACTGGTTTGTTCATATTATAAGCAATTAACAGCCCTTTAAAAACAACCAGCGGTGTTTTCGAATCAAATAATCGCCGGAAATGCGAAAACAAAAAGGGCTTTAGACATAATCCAATGATCGGAAGCCTAATTCATTCTTTGAGAAGTGGCTTGCTTTCCCTGGGTGCAATACTTTTTTTCATCTTACCCTGTGTAAGTCAACCCGTCATTTCTCTCACCAATCACCAGTCGATGGTGAATGTGGGGAAGTTCTTGGTTCTTTTAGAAGACAAATCGGAAAAATTGACCTACGAGCAAGTGCTGGCTCCTGCCTATGCTGCTCAGTTTGTGCCTAGCCAACAGGACGTACCTAATTTTGGCAATACCCAATCGGTAATCTGGTGTCGGTTTCGCATGAGCAATGCAACCGAAGAAGATGCCTACCTTATCATAGAGAATCCGGTTCTGGATTCAGTAGCGCTGTTTAGCCCCTCTACGGAAGGATATCAGGTGGCGCTGGGAGGCGATGATCTGCCATTTAAACATCGGCAGTGGCAAATCAACCATCAATTATTTCGGTTAACAGTTCCTGCACACACCACGCAAACCTTTCACCTGCGGTTAAGAAGCCAAACCGTATTACGATTTCCATTAAAGGTAGGAACGCTACACGCCATCATTGATCACAATCACCGAAACGATCTTGTTCAGGGAATATACTTTGGTATCATCTTCTTGGTCTTATTATACAATTTGGTGATGTATTATGCCATACGGGATGTAACGTACTTATACTATCTTACTTACGTGGTGTGCATTGCCGCATTTATCGCTTATTTGCAGGGTTATGCCTATGAGTTTTTATGGAGTGAGTTTCCTGACCTGAACTATTACGCCAACAATATCCTGCCTTCCTTGGTCGGCCTTTTCAGTATTCTTTTCACTACCAAGTTTCTGCATACGCCCCAAATTGTCCCTCAGCTCCACAAGGGATTTTATCTGTTTATCGCTTGCTTTAGTGCGGCTATTTTATTTACTGTCGCAGGAGCCGCCTCCTTAGGGCTAACCTTCGTACAGATTACTTCGCTGGCGCTGGCTTTCTATATATTCACGCTGGCTATCATTGTCATTAGCAAAGGCTATCAGCCAGCCCGTTTCTATTTAATTGCCTGGACTTCGTTTCTGGTCGGAACCGTTGTTTTCATTCTGCAAAGCATGCACCTGCTCCCTTTCAACACGTACACGTATTATAGCCTCCAGGCAGGGTCGGTTACGGAGGTGCTTCTCCTTTCGTATGCGCTGGCAGACAAGATAAATATTTACCGCAAAGAAAAAGAGAATGCCCAATTGGAGATGTTTCAGGCCTTAAAGGAAAGAGAGAAATTAATTCGTGAACAAAATAGGATACTGGAACAAAAAGTAGCGGAACGGACGGAAGAAATTCACCAGAAGAATATCGTATTAGAACACCAAAAAGAGGAGATTTCGGCCCAAGCAGATACGCTTCAGGAAATAAACCAAATGAAGTCCCATTTTTTTGCCAATATCTCGCACGAGTTCCGCACGCCCCTTACCCTGATTATCGGACCTTTGGAACAACTGTTGACCAAAGTAGCCGAAAGCCCTTCTTTACAAGTACAGTACCAGATGATGCACCGCAACGCACAACGGTTGCTACTGCTCATCAACCAATTGCTGGATCTTTCTAAAGTGGAGGCCGGAAAAATGACGCTCGATACCAAACCAGGCGACCTTGTTCAATTCCTGCGGCGGGTAGTTCGTTCGTTCGAGTCGCTGGCAGAACGTAGGCACATTGACTTGCGATTGCAGTATCCTCATCACAAGGTATGGGTGCTTTTCGATCCGGATAAGCTGGAAAAAGTAGTCAACAACCTGCTTTCCAATGCCTTCAAATTCACTCCGGAAGGCGGCACCATATCTTTTTCCTTGTCCTTTAGCCCGGCTCTAGTTGAAACCAACCAATCAGCCAGCGATTTGCCTCCCCTTACTAAAGCGGAAATAATAGTGCAGGATAGTGGCGTGGGTATACCCGCGGACAGGGTAAACAAAATTTTTGAGCGCTTTTATCAGGTAGACAATACCCAAACCCGCGAGCAAGAGGGAACCGGCATTGGTCTGGCACTGATAAAAGAGCTGGTGGACTTGCACCACGGACATATTTCAGTGAGTAGCACACTTGGAAAGGGAACGGCCTTCACCATGCATCTCCCCTTCCAAGTTGTTCCAACCGACGACAGCCAAGCCAAGGAAATATGGATAGAAAGCGAGATTGAACCCCTTAATCAAACAATTTTTTCTGCTACGCCATCGGAAATACTTCCAGAGGCAAACCGCAAGAGTAGCGATCATTTGCCGTTGAAGGAATCACGTCCCTCGGTACTTATAGTAGAGGACAATTCAGACATGCGGGCATACATTCGGGAAAACCTGGCTACTTTCTGCCGCGTCACGGAAGCGTCTCACGGAAAGATGGGCTTTGAGAAAGCAGTAGCCACCGTCCCCGACCTGATTATCAGCGATGTGATGATGCCCGGAATGGATGGGATGGAGCTTTGCAAACGCTTAAAAACGGATGAGCTTACGAGCCACATTCCGGTCATTTTGCTTACTGCCCGTGCTTCGGGAGACAGCAAGGTAGAAGGCCTGGAAACGGGCGCTGATGACTATATTACTAAGCCCTTCGAAGCACGCGAGCTGCAAGTAAGGGTTAAAAACCTGATCGAAGGACGACACAAGCTACGACAACGCTTTAGCCGTGAAGTAATTTTACAGCCCAAAGACATTGCCATTACCTCTGCCGATGAGCGTTTTCTGCAACGGGCCACGGATGTAGTAGAGCGATATCTTTCCGATACCGACTTCGGTGTAGAAACCTTTGCCCGGGAAATAGCCATGAGCCACATGCAGCTGTACCGTAAGTTACAGGCCCTCACCGACCAATCTCCTAGCATTTTTATCCGTTCGTTAAGAATGCAAAGAGCCGCTCTATTGTTGGCAAAAAAAAGCGCCACCGTCTCAGAGATTGCCTATCAGGTAGGCTATAACGATCCTTCTTACTTTACCAAGTGTTTCCACCAGCAATTTGGACAAACCCCTTCCGAATACGCTAACAGCCATTCCGACATTACCATTCCATAGTTGCTGGCAATCCGCTAGCCCATTTATATACCCCGTGTTAGATAAGTCTTAGGATTTGATATATAATTCCTAGCCACTACGTCCTGCTTTCCCTCTCCTTACAGTTGTCATGTAATTGCCAGCATTTGTGATATAAGTGTTATACCCTGCCTTACTAGATACTGTACTTTTGTTTAGGCTATTTTATTGCCGCTGGATAATTATCATCTAGTAAAATCAGCCTATTACCTTTTTCTAAGTACCTAAACAGAACCCTACAATTTTATGAAAACGATTCGAACAGAAGCAGTCAGTAGACCACAAATGCATCATCAGGATATGGTCTACGTCCAAGCCTTTCGCGGAGGAGATTCCCGGGCACTGGATAAATTTTACTTGAATCATCGAAGAGAATTTATACAGTGGGCAGACAAAGCATTCAGATTAGACATGGAAGAAGCGATGGATATTTACCAGGATGCCATCCTGATTCTTTATGAAAACATTAAGAAGGGAAAGATAAGCCAGCTAAACGCCAGCCTGAAAACTTATTTCTTTGGCATTGGAAAAAACCTAATTCTAAAAAAAATAGCGCGAAAAAAAGCTGAAAACAATTGCTGGCCTGAAACCTATCGCAGAGCCGAATCTGAATTATTGCTTGAATTGAATTGCCAGGAAGAGAATGAAGAAGCCTTAGTAGCCGGGCTGGCCGAGCTATCCAAACGAAACCAATCCATCCTAAAGCTGTATTATTACCACCAATTGCCACTGAAGGACATTGCTCAGCAACTGGGTTATGATAGCGTAGATGTGGTTAAAAACCAAAAAGTTCGCTGCATGAAGTACCTGAAAAAGCTATTGGAAGATAAGTTAGTATGCGCCTATTAATTAAGCGTTACGCTTCCAACAGTTGTCCACATGGTCATCTACCATGCCCGTAGCCTGCATAAAAGCATAGCAAATGGTAGACCCAACGAACTTGAATCCTCTTTTGAGTAAATCTTTGCTCATGGCATCGGACTCTACCGTGCGGGCAGGAATATCTTTCAGGCTTGCCCGCTGGTTGATCTTGGGCTGGTGTTGCACAAATTGCCAGATGTACTGGTTGAAACTCCCAAACTGCTGACAAACCGCTAAAAAAGCCTGGGCATTCGAAACCGTAGCTTTGACCTTCAACCGATTGCGAATAATGCCAGGATTGAGTAACAATGATTCAACCTTTAGGTCATCGTAACGCGCTATCTTTGCCGCGTCCCAATGATCGAAAGCCTGGCGATAATTCTCTCTTTTGACTAGTACTGTATACCAACTCAACCCTGCCTGGGCGCCTTCCAGGTTCAGCATTTCAAATAATTTATGGTCGTCGTACACTGGTACGCCCCATTCCTGATCGTGGTAATCCTGGTAAAGCTGGTCTTTTAAACACCAGCCGCATCTTTGTTTACTCGCCATGTTGGTAAAATAGTTGTTTGGTTATTAGTCAGGCAGGAGCAACAGCTTGCCGGTGGTAGCGCGGCTTTCCAGGTCGCGGTGCGACTGGGCGGCTTCTGCCAAAGGGTATACGTGCTCAATACGTAACTGTAAACGGCCTTCTGCAATCCAGCCCAATACATCGTTTGCCCGCTTAAGCAATTCTTGCCGGGTTAACGTATAATGTACTAAGGTAGGGCGGGTTAAGAAAATCGAACCTTTGGCACTTAACACCATCGGGTCGATAGGAGACACCGCACCACTGGAAGCACCAAAAAACACCATATATCCACGCGGGCTGAGGCAATTCAAACTTTTGTCGAAAGTAGTTTTTCCCACGGAATCATAAACGGCCTGTACGCCTTTGCCGTTTGTCAATCGCTTTACCTCTGACTCAAAATCGGCTTCAGTGTATAAAATCACTTCGTCGGCTCCGGCCTGTCGGGAAAGCTGGGCTTTTTCTTCCGTAGAAACCGTAGTAATGACCCGCGCCTTCAGTTGATGGGCCATCTGCGTGAGCAAAAGCCCGACACCACCCGCTCCTGCGTGAATAAGCACTGTATCGCCAGCCTGAATAGGGTAAGAACTGTGGCTCAGATAATGGGCGGTCATACCTTGTAACATAGCAGCGGCAGCTGAACGATCATCTACTGCCTGCGGAACGGGCACTAACTTGGTGGCAGGGACAATAGCATATTCCGCGTAACTTCCCATGTGCATAGCATATGCTACCCGTTCGCCTACAGTCACTTCAGTCACATGCTGCCCCACCGCTTCCACCACCCCGGACGCTTCCATGCCCGGTGAGAAAGGCGGTACGCCAGGGTATCGACCCGTACGATGATATACATCAATAAAATTGACCCCAATGGCTTTTATCTTGACTAAAACTTCTCCGGCTTGGGGTTCGGGCACAGCCATGTCCTTGTATTGCAACACTTCTGGCCCACCGTATTGGGTAATTTGAATGGCCTTCATAAATGGGTTTTGGGCTAATGAATAAAATCAGGAATTACTTATACTTAAGGCTACTTTTTAAGATGAGTAAGTTAAATAGCTCCTATATGCTTAGACGTTTCAAATATAACAGCGTCTACTGGATATCTTGTTTGTTCTACGTATTTCCTATTCCTCAGCGCATTACTCAAGCCTTATTGGTTACTGGCTAGGTGCAGTGCTGCGCTCTCCGTTGACATTCATATACCAACAAAAAAGCCAGCGCTTATAAACGCTGGCCTTTTTGCTCCCCTTGTTAGTATTAATCACTCAAAATCTATGCTTTTCATCCTCGCTTAGCGAATGGAAAATTGCTGGGTTTGTGCTTTAGCTCCACCTTTTACTTTTAACAAATAAAGGCCAGCAGGCAATTGTGGCAATTTTATTTCCAGTTTTGCCTTAGTCGCTGCTCTTTCTTGTTGCATCACTAATTCATTGGTGGCATTTACCAGCGATAAAGAAAGCGTAGCAGCAGGCTCGGATACTGCCACCCTTGGACTTGCCGAAACACTGGTGCAGCTACTGTCTCCAACGGTCACTACAGTAGCTCCACCAGTAGCAGTTGCTGCTTGAAGAGAAGTAGCTATCAGAAAAAACAAGGCAGAAGTGGCGAGCGTTTTCATAGTCTAAGGGGTTATTGTTATTTTGATGAAGGAAAATTAGTGCAAATAGTCAAGCCCCTGGAAACTATTAGGCAGTTACCATTACTTTCCCGATGAGCGGTTGGGTTTTCTCGGTAAGAGCACAGGAGCTTATAACTCGCCACCGAGACTAAACGCTACTTTTTTAGAATCAAGTACCTGACCATTTTCGCACTTTAGTACACGGATGGTAGGGTCGTCTTTCAGGAAATCGTAATTATGGGTAGCCATCAGCACTGCCGTTCCGCTGCGATTAACATCTTTGAATACTTTGAGAATTTCTTTGGCTACCACTGGATCGAGGTTTCCAGTAGGTTCGTCAGCAAAAAGAATGAGCGGTTCGTTGAGTAGGGCACGAGCAATAACCACCCGCTGCTGCTCGCCACCCGATAATTGGTGGGGTTTTTTATTACTTACAGCGCCTAACCCTACCCTCATCAGCACTTCAGCAATGCGATCTTTCATCTTTGCACCGCTATTCCAACCAGTTGCTTTCATAACGAAGGTCAGATTTTCGGCCACATTCCGATCCATAAACAATTGAAAATCTTGAAAGATGATCCCCACCTTCCTACGCAAGTAAGGTACTTGCGACCGTTGTATGGACAGTAATTCAAAACTTGCTACTTTCATCTGACCATGTATCAGGGGTAAATCGGCATACAAGGTTTTCATCATTGAACTTTTGCCACTACCCGTCCGCCCAATCAGGTAGACAAATTCTCCTTTTTCGATCTCAAAATTCACTCCGTCCAGCACAACCCGCTTTTCGTGTTGGATAGATGCATTTTTTACTTCAATAATGGGTTCGTTAGAGAAAGGCATGAGCAATGAACAATTAACAATGAGCAATGAACAACTATATAGACTAAGTACTGAATCAGAATTAGTTTGGATTAGTTACCTTGTAATAGACTGATAAAAAGGCCAATCCCTAACAACTAATTACTAACACCTACTTACTGACTAAAGCTCTAGTTTCTGTAATTTACCAAAGGGGAGTTCTTTGATGAGCGCTTCCAGTGCTATTTCCTTCCCCCCTAGTCCGTATTTCTCTACATTTTTCAAAGGGCGGTCAGCACGAAAATAGGCAATGAGTACGAAGAACTCGTCCCGCAGTTGAATATAATCAGGAATTTTGGCTTTGCCTTTTACTTTAATAATGTACATAATCAGTCGGCTTTCTTCTAATAAGCTTGTAAACTTATCAAATCTGATAACCAGAATAAAAATGAATTCCTATAATAAGTAGGTGTTAGTGTCTTTCGCTTAGTTACTACACTTTTAATCAACCAATTACACAAAAATACAATTATGTAAAATTAAGGTTAAAATTCAGAAAGCCACGGCATGCATGCAAGACTTGGTTAAACAGCAAAGCCGTATACCTGAGCAAGAACTAGTTTCTTACCCAAGCATACGGCTTTGCTGTCCAAATATGGAAAAGATTTAGGCTTTGCTATTCCCTTTTATGACCACTCCTACCATCATATTTCCTACTTTGGAAAATAAATTGAGGATTGCATAGATGAATTTTGCTACGGATAGCTTCATTTCCTTCGGGAATTTACTAGCTGTTTTGTTAATGACTAAGTTGTGATCCCACAATTGTATGGCTTTAATACAGGTCGTATTAAACAATAGGCAACTCTTCGTAATTTGTTCCAATATGTTCTGATTCCAGCGAAAAACGTAATTGACCGATCCATCCTGGCGTTCCCATTCGGTTCCTACAAGCGTACCAACCAAACTAGTATGCGGCTCAATAACCACAACGGCCTTACGAGAAACCCGCAGCATTTCAGTCAAGCCCAAGGCTGGGCGGGGAAGGTGGTGAAGGCCATCCTGCACCATAACCAAATCGAAAGTATTATCTTCCAAATCAATCTTTTCGGCATTTAACAACAGCGTTTGTAACCGCGAATCCATACGACGACACATAGTCAATGCATTTTCTGAAAAGTCGCTTATGGTTACCGAACGAAAGCCCCGGTTGGCCAGATATCTTCCTTCTCCTCCTACACCTCCACAGACAATCAGTACTTTCCAATCCTGTATGGCCTCTATGGTGGTAGATAGTTCTTTCAATATAAAATCAATCGCTATCTTCATCCTCCGATCGCGGAGATATCGAATAAACGGATCTTTGGTTGTATGAAAGAACCACTTACTAAAGTCTACTTCTTGATAGTTTTGCTCAAATGAAGTCTGCTGGTTCGCAACGTTGCCTTGAATTTCCATAGGTCAGGAATAGTTGGTTAAATGCCAAATTTTAATTAAAAACATTGAAACAAGTATCCCAGAAAATCCCATTTAAATAAGCAAATTTTCTTTAGGAAAGAAAATTTACAAGCAGATATTTTCAAAGAATTTCTCATTTACTCTTTACACATAGCTACACTTATTTTGTTTAATTAACTTCCTCTTTTATTGTTCATTTTCACCAGTTTAGGTTCCTTTTTATTCCATACTATAACCTATGTCAGCCTTCGCCATTACTCCCTATAAACTCAACTATCCTATCCGCTTGGTTACTGCCGCTTCGTTGTTCGATGGGCACGACGCCGCCATCAATATTATGCGGCGGATTCTACAGGCGTCTGGTGCCGAGGTCATCCATTTAGGCCATAACCGCTCCGTTGCCGATATTGTGGATTGTGCCATTCAGGAAGATGTGCAGGGTATTGCCATCACCAGCTACCAGGGCGGACACGTAGAGTTTTTCAAATACATGTACGACCTGCTGAAAGAACGCGGAGCCAACATCCGGATATTCGGCGGCGGTGGAGGCACCATTCTTCCGACTGAAATCGAAGAGCTGCACGCCTACGGCATCAACCGCATCTACTCTCCCGACGATGGCCGGGCGATGGGATTACAAGGCATGATCAACGATTTACTGACCCAATGTGACTTCCCAACCATTGTCCCTCCGCTCAAAGAAGAAGTCAACAGCCTGATTCAGAAGAACCCGAAGGCGATTGGCCAATTAATTTCCGTAGCCGAGAATTTCCCTGAAGAATATTCTAAAATCAAAGCCGATCCTTCATCTCCACTCAGGATGACAGGGAATAAGGAACTGCCCCAAATCCCGGTCTTGGGCATTACTGGCACGGGCGGTTCGGGCAAGTCGTCGCTGGTAGATGAATTGGTGCGCCGTTATCTGTTCCATTTCCCCGACAAAACCATTGCCATCATCTCCGTCGATCCGTCCAAGCGCAAAACGGGCGGCGCTTTGCTAGGCGACCGCATTCGGATGAACGCCATTCACCATCCGCGCGTGTATATGCGCTCGCTGGCCACCCGACAATCAAACCTGGCCTTGAGCCGATACGTGCAGGAATCCATCGACATTTGCAAGGCAGCGCAGTTCGCCTGCATCATTGTCGAAACCTCGGGCATTGGGCAATCAGATACCGAAATCACGGAGCATTCTGATGTTTCGCTCTACGTCATGACTTCCGAATACGGTGCCGCTACGCAGCTTGAGAAGATCGACATGCTCGACTTTGCCGACATCATTGCCATCAATAAGTTCGACAAACGCGGCTCGTTGGATGCTCTCCGCGATGTGCGTAAGCAGTACAAACGCAACTGGGCGGCACTCCGCCCCCAGCTTTGGGATACCCGCGATGAAGACCTGCCCATTTACGGCACCATCGCTTCGCAATTCAACGATGCCGGAACCAATCTACTATTTGAGAAGGTGATGGAGAAAATCAGCGAGAAAACCGGCATAAACTTCCACCTACCGCCCAGTCACTCCCAAACTCCCCAACTTCCAAACTCCTCAACTTATATCATTCCGCCCGACCGCGTGCGCTACCTGGCCGAAATTGTGGAAAGCAGTCAGGCATACGACCGCTTTGTGCAGGAACAAACGACCATTGCCCGACAGCTTTACCAGTTAAAAGGCACGATTGCCCTCTTGAGTTCAAAGAAAGATCACGCCGTCCAACCAGATTTTGTGAATGAATTGAAAGAGCTGTACCAGCAAATAGAAAAGAAACTTCATTACGAATGCAAGCAACTGCTGGACGGATGGGAAGCCACCAAGCAGCGATACAAAGCGGACAAATATCAATTCCAGGTGCGCGACCGCATCATTGAGCAAGATTTGTACACCGAAACCCTTTCCCACCTGAAAATCCCGAAAGTAGCCTTGCCGCGCTACCAGGACTGGGGCGATATTCTGCAATGGCAACTTACTGAGAATGTGCCGGGTGAATTTCCTTACGCCGCCGGAGTATTTCCGCTCAAACGCGAAGGAGAAGACCCGGCGCGAATGTTTGCCGGAGAAGGTGGACCCGAACGAACCAATCGGCGCTTTCACTACGTATCCAAAGGATTGCCAGCCAAACGCTTGTCCACCGCTTTCGACTCGGTAACGCTGTATGGCGAAGACCCGGATGCCCGGCCCGATATTTACGGAAAGGTCGGCAACTCGGGCGTAAGCATCGCCAACCTGGATGATGCCAAGAAGCTGTATTCCGGCTTTAACCTGAGCGATCCCACAACTTCCGTTTCCATGACAATCAACGGCCCTGCTCCGATGCTGCTGGGCTTTTTCCTGAACGCCGCCATCGACCAACAGTGCGAGTTGTACATTCAAAAAAATGGCCTGGAAGCAGAAACAGAGCAGAAAATTCAGGAAATCTACCGTTCGCTTCCTGCCGCTGAACGTCCCTCCTACCAAGGCCCATTGCCCGACACCAACGACGGCCTGGGATTGATGCTGCTGGGCGTAACTGGCGATCAGGTATTGCCTCACGATGTCTACGAAAAGATAAAGGCCGCTACACTTTCAGCCGTCAGGGGAACAGTACAAGCCGATATTCTAAAAGAAGACCAGGCGCAAAACACCTGCATTTTCTCCACTGAATTTGCCTTACGTATGATGGGCGACATCCAGCAATATTTTATTGAGCAAAAAGTCAGGAACTTCTACTCAGTCTCTATTTCTGGCTACCACATTGCCGAAGCTGGTGCCAACCCGATTTCGCAACTGGCCTTTACACTGTCAAATGGCTTTACTTTCGTGGAATACTACCTTTCGCGCGGCATGCACATCGACGACTTTGCGCCTAACCTTTCCTTTTTCTTTTCCAATGGAATGGACCCGGAATATTCGGTGATGGGGCGCGTGGCGAGGCGAATCTGGGCCAAAGCGATGAAGTATACCTATAAAGGCAATGACCGTTCGCAAAAGCTAAAGTACCATATCCAGACCTCAGGCCGCAGTTTGCATGCCCAGGAGATTGCCTTCAACGACATCCGCACCACTTTGCAAGCGCTCTACGCCATCTACGACAACTGTAACTCGCTCCATACCAATGCCTACGATGAAGCGATTACCACGCCCACAGAAGAATCAGTCCGCCGCGCCATGGCTATTCAGCTAATTATTAACAAAGAACTCGGATTAGCGCGAAACGAGAATCCATTGCAAGGCGCTTTCATCATCGACGAACTCACCGACTTGGTAGAAGAAGCAGTATTACTCGAATTTAAAAGCATTTCGGAAAGAGGCGGCGTATTAGGAGCCATGGAACGGATGTACCAGCGAAGCAAAATCCAGGAAGAATCGCTGTACTACGAAACGATGAAGCACGACGGCCAGCTTCCGATCGTTGGCGTCAATACCTTCCTCGACCCCACAGGCTCGCCGACCATTATTCCCGAAGAAGTAATCCGTTCTACCAAAGACGAAAAAGACTATGCCATCGCCAGCCGGGATGCTTTCCAGCAACGAAACCAAGCCGCTGCCAAACAAGCACTCCAGGAATTGCAGCAAGTGTGCGTCAATAACGGCAATATATTCGAAGCCTTAATGAAAGTATGTCAAGTCTGCACCCTCGGCCAGATTTCCCATGCTTTGTACGAGGTTGGTGGACAGTATAGGAGGAATATGTGACGTATAGACTTCCCTCAAAGAACCGAAATACTTTCCTATATTGCAGAAAATATACGAAAAATAGCTCTATTCCCTATGTTGATCGATTTCACTGTAAGCAACTTCCGTTCTATCAAAGAGCCTCAAACTTTGAGTATGCTGGCTACTAGTGCAAAGGAAAATCCTGATAATGTCTTTAAAGTAGATGATAAAATTAGTCTGCTCAAAACATCCGTGATTTATGGAGCAAATGGATCTGGGAAGAGTAATCTAGTGAAAGCTTTAGAGGACATGGCGTATTTTGTACACCTTTCAACCGACCATAAAAAAGGGGAACGGATTGAATACTATCAACCTTTTAAGCTGGATAAAAGCTATGTAATAAAGCCAATTACATTTGAGCTGGAGTTTTTGGGCTCAGACAATATCCGATATAGATACACTTTTTCCTTTACTGAATTTGA
>JAZKGK010000160.1:0-6595 GCA_040385915.1 Bacteroidota bacterium | reverse complement strand
ATAGCCCCAGAGTGGATTATTCCAGCGATTTTCATTTGAAGCATAGTACTGATCTAAGGAATTCCCCCAACCCAGTTCTGGCTTATAGGAAGTTAAATTCTTCCGGCGGGAGTAGGATATATTCCCACCCAAACTAAACTTTACATCACCCGATTGTCCATTGTAGTTGGCAGAGACTTCTCCTCCAATTTGAGCATCGCTTCTTAAGTTCTCAGGAGGCAAAATATAACCTAATTCCTCAGGAGTTAATATATCTTCTTTTATCTGCGTTAAACCAGAGCGTTTCCGATAAAAATAATCAACAGCACCAGAAATCTTCCCATTGAAGAGGCTATAGTCTACACCAACATCAAACATTTTGCTCGTAAACCAAGACACGTTGTCAATAGGCACGGCACGAGTTTGCGCAGAGCCTGTAATGGTATTTCCATTTATAATTGCTTTAGAAGAATTATAATTATAACCAGGAAGATAAGCAAATTGGTCTACAATTTTTATACGTTCTTCATAAACCCAGTCGCGAAGCCCCTGATTAATATCATCATCCCCTAGTGCTCCATACGAGGCTCTTACTTTTAACTCAGAGATCGCATTCAGATTCAATGACTTAAAGAAGTCTTCTTGTGACACTCTCCAACCAGCTGATACAGTTGGAAAAAAGCCCCAACGTTTGCCTGGCGCAAATTTCCAAGAAGCATCCCGGCGAGCTGCAGCTTCTAAGAAATATTTATCTGCAAATCCGTAGGTTACACGCCCTACATAACCAACCCGGGCTGATTCGAATTCATTATCACGCGCTTCAACGTAATCAGCATATTGCAACAAAGGCAATGCATTGATTTGAGGATTAGTCCGAGTAAATTGATCAGTTTCTATCCTTTGAATTCGCTCAGCTACAAAGGTAGCACCGATGGTATGTTTACCAAAAGTTCCGTTGTAATTCAAATGCCCCTGCATAACATACTCAAGATTCTTATGATGCGTACGTTCCCGCCATGGATTTGAACTACCACCATTTTTTTTATACTCCTCGGGTGCAGTAGCTGTTGCAGCAATATATTCATATGCATCATAGGTATACTCGTGAACATTAAAAACTTGATCAGCCATATAATACGAATAAACACCTTTAGCAGTCAACCCTTTAATTGGTAATTGATAATCTGCAGTAAAGTTAGCCTGAAGTACTCTCCAAACATTTGATAAATAGCCTGCATTTTTCCTATTCAAATACCCCCAATTGGTTTCTTGGTTACTGATTTTGTTAATATAATTCGGATTATCATTTGCAAATGGGCGCTCATAAGGCAAATTTCTAAAAATAGCAAAACGTGGTGCCCAATAATCATCTCCCCCTGGCACGCCAGGGTTATCGCGGTTTTCTACCCGGGCACTAATTTGCGTACCGATCTTCAACCGTTCTGATACTTTGGCATTGACATTGGCCTGGATATTTGTCCGATCGAAAGTAAACTCCCTTCCTAATACAGAAACCTGATCTACTCGAGTGAGTGACAAATAATAATTCAATTTGTCCGACCCACCAGTGGTATTTATGCTAATACTAGTTTGAGGAGAGTTTTTTTGGACGATATAGTTTTTCCAATCAAAACTTTGATATCCCGGTTCCGTTCCAGCCTGGTATTTATCTAATTCAGCCCGGGTCACTTTAGTTGAGCCGTCCTGATTAACATAGGCATCTGCACGACCAGACTGCCATTCGTAATTATTAGCTACCTCCGGAAATCTCGCCCAATTCTGTATGCCATAATATGCATCTATATTAAATGTATTACGACTCCCCGCCTTCCCTTGCTTGGTCGTTACAATCACAACTCCATTAGCCGATCTAGAACCGTAGATAGCAGCAGCTGCATCCTTCAAAACACTAATACTTTCAATATCATTAGGGGAAATATTATTGAACTGTCCCTCATCTTTCTGGATACCATCAATTACATAAAGAGGATTACCTAAATTACGTATTTGGATAGTTGCAGAAGCACCAGGACGGCCATCAGGCATCCGGAAGGATACGCCAGGGAGTTTACCAGCAAGGGCGGCACTTACAGTCGTAGCATGTACTCGTTCCAGGTCTTTGCTCGTAACGGTAGCAACTGCTGCCGTCAAAGACTCTTTGGATTGAGTACCATAGCCTGTTACTACAACTTCGCTTAATATCTTGAGATCTGGTTGCAGTTTTATATCAATAACCGTAAGATTTCCTACTGCAACTTCTTCAGATACAAATCCAATGAACGAAAAAACTAGAGTAACATTCTCTTGGCCATCTGGTAGGTTCAAGGTGTATTTTCCGTCGGCATCGGTACTAGTGCCATTGGTGGTTCCTTTAATCGACACACTAACCCCTGGTAAGGGCTCTCCCAGATCATTGAGCACTTTCCCTTTGATAGGAGCTGCCACCGATTGTTTGATATTCCGGGCAAAGGCCACCGCTTTTGCGGAGACCGGAGGGGAATACAAGTAGAAAATACTAGCAAAAGCCATTGCCTTTGCATAGTCGTAAAGATTCATTCTCATAGAGATTGATTAGTTGGTGAATAATTTGTAAAGATGATGGTTTCCTACGTCTATGAAAAGATTAGCCTGGCTACGTCAAAACAGAGACTGGAGGGTTGAAAAAGGCAAAATACTAGCAAAAACGAACGCTTTTGCATAGTTGTAAACATTTAGTCACATGGGTGGTCATTTAGTTGGTGAAAAATTCAAAACAGGGTGTTTTATGTGTTTTTGAATAGATATAGAGTACCTACGCTACACTTTAACCACCTGTGAACACAATGTTACGTATTTCGCTTTAATATTTACTCTTTAAAATAAAGCTAAACAGTACATTTTTTTTGCGGTAAAATCTACCATAAGAAGCGAAGAGCAAAACCGCATATTCATTTTTTTATTACTGAATATCAATCAATTAACACCTAATATACTCTGCATACTTTAAATTTCCAGCTTTATAAGATCATAAAATCATTTAATTTTTCAACGAATAATTATGAATACTTACATGACAATCGATGCTTTTCAGATCTTTATCGTTAATTCCTTGCAAAGAAATATTGCTTAAATACAAAGTACAGATAACACAAGAGGTTGCTTTCTCATACATCTGTCTTTTTTGCCTAAGAAAAATGTTCCTTATTCGACGAAAAGTTGTACGTATCTAACTATTACCCTGGTTTAGAACCATTAGTGGTTCAAGCAATTGAGATACCTGCCTTCAAAATACGATTAGAATTTCTGTTGCTTTAATCAGCATTACTTTTCAAGTTCTTAGGAACGCGGCAATTTGACTTCGAAGAGGGTTTCACCTCGGGCTTTATTCTTCAAGGTAATTGTGCCATTGAGCTTTTCAGTCGCAATTTTGGCGATGTATAAGCCCAGTCCAGCGCCATGCGACACATCGTTTCCACGGAAAAACATATCGAACATGCGTTCTGCCGTACTGTCGCTGATGCCTACGCCGTTGTCTTTGATGTGAATGACCACGTTTTTTACCTCATCTTCAATCACCTTTACCTGGACGCAGGAATCTTGCCGGGTATAATTGGCACTATAATACAAAGCATTTTCGAGCAAATTTTGTAGAATGATGCGCAACAGGCCTTCGTCAGTGCTAAAGTCCAGGTTAGGCTGGATGCGTACGTAAACCAGCGTCTGCTTCGGATCGGCCTTGGGCATTAAGGTCTTCAAGGTATTATTAACAATGTTTTCGAAATCAATTTTCTTCTTTACTACATTGCCTAGCCGAATATCATTGATACTAAGCAAACGCATCAGAATACGATCCATGTTGCGAGCAGTCATTTCTACCTTAGAAAAATAATCGAGCGCAGCCAATTCATTCACATCCAGTTGCGCCACGCTACACAGGCCAATGAGAGTCGCTAAGGGCCCTTTAATGTCATGCGAGGCTCGGTAGATTAGGGTGTCTAAATCCTGATTTACCGTCAGCAAATCGACATAGGCTTGAGTCAGTTGTCTGGTACGTTCGTCTACTTTTACCTCTAACTCATTATTTACTTGCCGCAACGTGATGTTTTGTTCTTCAATGATGCCCCTGGCCGATTCCAGCTTCTGGTTGTTATCTTGAATTTCTGCGTTGCGCTCCTCTATTTCCTCTTTTTGTAATTTAATTTCAGCATTCTGACCCTGCAAAAGAAGATTATCCTTGCGGATAATGCGATAGCCCATAAACACCACAATAATTAGTAAGCAAACTAAGGCAAAACAGGCAGCCCAGAAGGATATCATGGATTGTTTTTGCTTCAGCATCACTTCTTGCAATTTTTTCTGCTCTCGCAAAACAGCTATTTCCTTCTGCTGGGTTGCCGACTCCAGACTTGATTGCATTTGAGCCAATTGTTTCAACTTTTCCTTATCGAAAATTTCGCTTTTGAGGGTGATATGCTTTTGTAAATGGTCATAAGCCTTTTCGGCGTTTCCTTTTTTCTTGTATAAATCAGATAGAAGGAGATACGTTCTGGCCGACACATCTAGCAGTGCATATTTTTGGGCTATGGTTATGGCACGATTGCAGTAGTCAATAGCGGTTGGATAATCGCCCAAGTACATATAGATTTCACCGATATTGGCAAGGGTAATAGCTACATCTGATTTACTTCCTATCCTTTCTTTGATATCTAAAGCTTGCTTGAAATGGGTAAGAGCCAATAAATAATTACCTCGATTTTTCTCAATCGACCCAATATTGTCTAGCACAAACGAAAGTCCAGGCTCGTCGTTAATGCTTTTCATTATTTTGAGCGATTGTAAGTAGTACTGCTGGGCTTTTTCGTCGTTGCCCATCAATTGCTGAAGATTGCCCAAACGACGATAAGAAATACCAATGCCGCGCTGGTTGTCCAGACGTCGGAAAATATCAAGGCTGTTTTGAAGATATTGGCTGCCTAGTGTATAATTGCTCAGATGAGAATAGGAGTAGCCAATGCTACTAAGCATGTGTGCCCTGGAAAGTTGGCTTTCAGACTTGCCTTCTAATTTGATCGAACTCAAAAAATACTCCAATGCCTTGGCATGATTTCCTTGCAAAGCATATACATTCCCTAATCTCCTCAAAGCATACTTCATCCCATTGCGATAGCTATATTTAGAAGCTGCCTCAAATGCCTGATTGGCATACTGAAGAGATTTATCAAGCTCAGACCATTGATATAAAGAGGAAAGACGATTCAACAGATCGACCTTTTCAGTACCAGAAATGGTCTTCAACTGGCTTTCTAGGCTATCTAATTCACTATCAGCTAACGTATTAAATACGACTATTAGCAGAAGAGAAAGAGCAAATAAAAATTTCATGGAAAGGAATTTCCAGCGTACTGATTAAACATTGTAGACTAGGAAGGACACATGGCTCATACCAACGATAAATTGTTTTGTATGAGCAGCTTACAGATTAACACTTATAATTGCGCAATTTACAATTTCTATGGTAGAATGCTGCCTATTCACACGCCTCATTTTAATGATTTTTGATCTATATGTAAGACTGAAATGGCTAAAAAGAGGGAGTGGTGCGCGGTTACCTCCCTCCTTTTAGCGAGCTATAGCCTACTTTTTCCCCCGAACAGATTTCTCAATTTGATCCCACATTTCGGAAGGCACCAGATCAAGCATCGAGAATTCACCAGCTCCGTACAGCCACTCGCCACCATCGATAGTAACCACTTCTCCATTAACGTAGGAAGAATAATCGGAGAGCAGATAAGCCGCGAGGTTAGCCAGTTCCTGGTGTTCGCCCATGCGTTTGAGCGGAATACGATTAACTGGATTCAGTTTAGCGGCTACATCCTTGGGTAAAGCTTCTTCGGGAAATAAACGCTGCCATGCACCTTCGGTAGGGAAAGGGCCGGGCGCAATGGCATTGGAACGGATACCATATTTTGCCCATTCAACGGCTAATGAGCGCGTTAAAGCCAACACTCCGGCTTTGGCACAGGCGGAAGGAACAACAAAGCCCGAACCGGTGGAGGCATAGGTAGTAACAATATTAAGAATGGTGCCTTTCTGTTTTTTCTCAATCCAATCTTTGCCAAAGGCCAGCGTAAAATTATATGATCCACGCAGAACAATGTCTACAATCACGTCGAAGGCTTTGGACGAAAGCCGCTCAGTTGGGCTAATAAAATTGCCGGCGGCATTGTTGAGCAACGCATCTACCTGACCAAATCTTTCTACGGCCTCTTTCAACACATTTTCTACTTCCAGATAGTTGCGTGCATCGCAGGCTACGGGCAGTACTTTACCTCCGGTCTCAGCTTCCAACTCTTTGGCTGTTTGCTCCAGCACGGCCATCTTGCGACTGGCTATCACCAGATTGGCTCCTAATTCAAGAAAGTATTTACCCATCGATCGGCCTAAGCCGGTACCTCCTCCCGTTACCAAAATGGTACGGCCTTTTAAAGCATTGTCTCTAAGCATGGGTTCGTTATACATAGGAAGAAGTTTAAGGTTAGTTTGTGCCTAAAAGTAAAATAAAAATGCCAAACTCAACCAAGAAAGTCGATTAGATTAGCTTAATAAGTAAAAGAGCAGATATACTGATGGGTTTATG
>JAZKGK010000159.1:0-8592 GCA_040385915.1 Bacteroidota bacterium | reverse complement strand
AGCCCCTGCTTCAGTTCCTTGGGATACCTAGCCGCTAACTGAGGCAACAAGCGTGATTTGCCCCCCAGCCACTTCATAAAAGGTTTTGCCCGTTGCAGTACCATGACCCACCGGTTCAAAGGTTACAGCGCTTACCTGGCCATCACCACTTTCCGCACCCAGGTATGCTTACCATCGGAAAAATGGAGCAAGTACAAACCATTGGGCAAGAAACCCAAATCGAGCAGCGGCGTAGGCTGGTTTTTTAATACCTGCCGCTGCAATAACTTTCCTGCCAGGTCATATACCTGGACCGACGAAACCCTGGCATCATTCCAGGTCAGTTTGCCGTCGGTAGGATTGGGGGAAACTTCGAAAGGAGGGATACCCGGAACTTCTTCTTCTATGGCCGTTACCACCGGAGGGCGGCTTCCCATTACTGGCCGAATCATAAAGCTGCCACTGATGGGAATGGCTTGATCTGTATTCGGAATCCAATCTCTTTCCCCCTGGATATTGGCACCTAAGTTAATAAAAATAGTATTCCGCGAATCAATATTCTTGTCTAAACCAACGGGCAAAATCGTTTCGGTGGTTTGCTGCCACCCCACGTAGAAAGTATCCCGCACCGTAACCGCATCTAATACGATTTTACTTTCAAGAACCTGATACAACTTATACTCAGCAAATTTGTTCAAGGTATCGGTATAAGTAATCGTATCAGACCGTTGATACAGGACTTTATTAGGCAATCCGTTCTTATTGTCGAATATCTGTAAAACAAAACTCTGTCCTTTCTGATTCGTATTATATTGGGCAAAATACAGCCGAACCGCCAACAAGGTATCTGGTCTATTCACAATATAACGGACAGCTACTCCACCTGTCCGCTGATTAATCCCCGCCGCCGACTCTGCCGTTCCATCGTCGTAGGAATAATAATTATCCAGCACTGTATACCCGGAGATTTCATTATTGTATCTAATCTCTTCCTGTAGCCCTCGCAAATCCTCTGCGGTAATAATGGAAGAAAACGTGGTTTTTAATACCATCCGCTTCTTTACTGCGGGCACGGGCAACAATGCCGGCTTAAGTTTTACAAAAGTAGATCTCTGCTCAAGAAAGGGCTGGGAAATTTTACAGGAATCAATACTATTGGGGGGGAGCAAATCACAGGATTGAAACACTTGCTTGCTTACCGTATCTTCCAACTGACGGATTTTAAAGCTACCCCTAGTAGGCGTTGTTTTTAAGTTATTTGCTTTCGTGTAAATACTATCAGCCATTTCCTGCGCTGGCTTCACGAAATACTGCCATACAGGCATTGAGGTATACCGCTTCAGAAAAGAACTCACCGCTCCTTGCATAGCCACATCTGGAGGAGTGGTACTTAAAATACTCTGCCCTGGATACGGTGCCTCCCGTTTTCTGTCCTTATCCAAGTAAATATAGTCGAGGTGCCACACGTCGAAGGCACCGGCTCGCCGCCCGTAGGCCAGGAAGCGAAACTGGAATGTCTTATGGAAAAACTTACCTGCTTCAAGCGCTACAAAAACGGAATCAAACTTTGTATTACTGACATTCACAATGGCTCCTGTATTATTGATGACTTGTCCTGTTTGCGTCCACATCGTTTGCCAATTCCCAACTCCAACGCTATCCTTGAATTGCAGCACCAGGGAATCGCTCAGGTCAGGTTGTTCGGCCATGCCACGCGCTTCCCAATAAAAGCTCATATAAAGCGAATTTGTTGGGAGATAAGGACTCAAATCGATGGGACGGGAAGTAAGGGTATCCGTTGAGCCTTGTGCCAGTGGTGAAGTAAAGTCATAGGGCGCGCCATTTCCCTTTAGCCCGTCCATAGTAGCCACGTACATGGTGGGGTGGTTGATAGGCAAGTTGTTATTGATGTTAGCTCCACCACCCGCCATCCACCGGGCAGTGTCGGGCTGGCTACCCATCCGTAGTTGAGAAGGCCGGGAAAAATCATCGAAAAAAGGGAGTGAAAGCGGTGTAAGGGCGGTAATTCGTGCCGAAGCGGTCAGTTTGTGCGGAGCATTGTGCGAAGCTGGATAGTCCTCAAATCGGCGGATGGGCACTTCAATCAATTGTGCAAAGGCTTGCTGGGTCAACAAACAGAAGAATAGCCATACCATTCCTCGCTGCATTAGCCAAGCAACTTTTACCGAAAAAAAATCCCTAGTTCTATTTTTCATTCTCCTTCTGTAGACTTGTCCTTTCTAAACTTATTATTTATCCTCGCTGTCATCTTCGTCTTCCGCAGCCGCTTGACTGCCAGCTACCCAGACATCCACTAGCTCCCCCATCCGAATTTTATTATCTTCCAGGCTAGGTGGATTTTGTTTAATCACGGTTCCAGGTGCTTCGGTACTTTGGCTATCGTAATGTATACCAATCTGCAAATCAGAACCTTTCAAAATCACTTCCGCATCGCCCAGCGACATGCCTACTACATTCGGCACCGGAAGGTCGGTATTGCCCAACCCATCTCCTACTTCCAGGTCAATTTTAGCGCCCTTCGGTACTTTCTCTCCCTTGGCTATGGCCTTACCTTGATATAGTTGTTTCAATACCGCATTCCTGGCTAGGTCAGGAACGTACTTTGTCGCGCCTAACTGCAAGGAAAAGCTTTGCAAAGTTGTTTGGGCACTGCGGAGAGACAGATTGACCAAGCCAGGCATTTCTACCATAGGTGCGTTGCGCATCGTAACGGTAAGGTAAATTTTACGGCCTTCCTTTACCTTGGCACCGGGCTTAGGATACTGCGCAATCACGGTATTGGGTTTAGAATTGAGCACGAAATCAGAATCGCCCACTTCGTAACGCAAATCGCGGGAGGTGAGAAACTCTTCCAACTCCCCGACGCTCATGCCCGATAGGTTGGGCACAGTGATGGTTTGGCCATGGTGCGTGCTGGTGGGCAGGTAAACAAAAAAGAATCCCAAGAAAAAGATAGCTAAACCCGACAAGAGTATACCCACGTGAATCAGTACGTCTTTCTTAGAATTAGTTTTGATTGTAACCATTGAAAAGAAGTTTATTGAGTGTATTAGTTTGTAAAAATGTAAACGCTGAAAACAGCTAAAATGTATAAGCTGCTTCTCACACTTAAGGTAACTAGTCTGTAGACAAGCTATCCGGTTCTGGTTCTTTCTGAGCAGCTACCCAGATGGTAATCTTTTCGCCCCGTCGAATCATTGCACTCTCCGGCTCTTGTTTGAAAACAGTCCCTGCTGGTGCCTTGCTGGCATAATCGAGATGCGTCCGCACTTGCAAACCCGATCCACGCAGCAATATTTCGGCATCTTCCCGAAGCTTGCCTACTACATTTGGCGTTTCGAACATGGTGGGGCCAATGCCGTCGCCTAATACCAACGCGATGACCGAACCTTTCGGAACCTTGGTTTTTTTTGTAATGGTTTGGCCGTGGTATTCCTGCCGCAGTACATTGGCACTGAAAGCTGGCTCAGTACGAATACTTCCGCGCACCAGCCCCGCACTTTGCAGCAGCATATCGGCATTTCGCAGGGAAAGATTGCTCAGGTCGGGCATTTCTACTTCGGGCGGATTGAATGCCGTAATACTAACCAGCACTTTGCGGCCTTCTTTCACCTTGGCACCCGGCTCCGGGATTTGGCTCAGTACAGTGAGCGGCTTGGCTTGTGGAATGTAAATGGAGTCGCTTATGTCGAAGCGCAAGTCGTGTGCGGAAAGGATCTCGTCTAATTGGCTCAGGCTCATTCCTTTCAGGTCGGGCACAGTAACGCTTTTACCGTGATGCGTGCTAGCGGGCAAATAAACGAAAAAGAACCCCAGGAATAGACTCACCGACAAACACAAAACAATACCTATGTGAATAAGGATGTCTCTGGTAGCGCGGGCTTTGGGTGCAATCATGCGAACGGAAAAAGGACGGTTTTAAGTAAACTGTAGGCTATTAGTCATTAGCTGTTGTAATTAGCCGTTAGCCTTCAGTATTCAACGCTTCAAAGATTGATTATCCGTTATTGGAGAATAATCATCCATCAAGCATACAAAGTTGATTCTTTTTGTCAAAAATCAATCACAAACCAAGAAAATGAATTGCAATGAGCCGTAAGCCTTGAGCGATGAGCCTTAAGCTATAAGCCAACATTTGATAGCTCAAAGCTGATGGCTCAAGGCTCAGTGCTTACAGAATGTTAAGTTTTTTGATAAAGCTGTCTTTGTAGGAGGTACCAATCGGAATGTATTTCTTGTTGATTAGCACTGACAGGTCTTCAATGGCATCAATCTTGGCCATATTGATAATGTAGGAACGGTGGATGCGGATAAACTCCTTGGGCGTAAGTTTTCTCTCAATTCCTTTCATTGTCGAGTGAGCAATGTAGCGATTGCTGAGCGTATGCAACATAACATAATCGGCTAATGCCTCCACGTAAAGCAAATCCTTCAGGTTTACTTTCACAATTTTGGAGTCCGTACGAATGTAAATATCGCTGGGAGGTTCGCTCAACGTAGGCTTGCTGTCCCGTTTTTCTTTCACTTTGGCCACTGCCTGCAAAAAACGGGGATAGGTAATGGGCTTTACCAGATAATCGGTCACACTGTATTCGAATGCTTCTACAGCGCGGTCAGTCTTCGATGTAATTAACACGACATCGGGCTTGTTAGTCAACACTTTCAATAGATCTATACCTGACATTTCAGGCATTTCAATATCCAGAAAAAGAACGTCTACCGGGTTTTCCTGCAAGAAATTGGAGGCTTCTATGGCATCGGAGAAAACCTGGAGCAAGGAGAGATTAGCCGTCTGCTCAACAAAGTGCTTGACTATGTTTCTTGACATTTCCTCGTCATCTACGATGATACAATTCATAAAAGCGCATTTACAAAGTACTAGTAAAAATAATCACTCAAAAACACTCCAATATAGCAAAAAACTACTGAAAATGACTCGTGACGATTTTTTTCAAATATTTCCCAATAATATCGAACTCTAAATTTACGCGGTTTCCTGCTTTTAATTCGCAAAAATTAGTGTTTTCGTAGGTATACGGTATAATGGCCACCCTGAAAGTATTTTCGGTAGAATTGAAAACGGTCAGGCTAACGCCATTGATACTAATGGATCCTTTCTCCACAGTAAGATTACCCGTCTGGGCTTCATATTCAAAATCGTATAGCCAACTTCCCTCCTGCGGCTGCACCGCCGTACAAACCGCCGTCTGATCTACATGCCCTTGTACGATATGTCCATCGAAACGGCCATTGGCAGGCATGCAACGCTCCAGGTTTACTTTTGTGCCCATTTCCCAGTCTCCCAAGTTGGTTTTTTGCAGGGTTTCGTCAATGGCAGTTACCCGGTAGCAGTCGGCATTGACCTCAATTACAGTCAGGCAAACGCCATTGTGCGACACACTTTGGTCTACCTTCAGCTCCGGTGCCAACACTGAGTGAATAGTGAAAGTCCGGTTAGTGCCGCTTTTTTCAATTCCCGATACTTCTCCTACCGATTCGATAATGCCAGTGAACATATTAAGTTTAGGAGTTTAAGAGGTGGGGAGTTTAGGAGTTAAAGGGGGATTATTTATTCGTTTTATTTTTGATGCTGGAACGGATTTTTACGGTAATGGCGACTAGCTCACTTGCTTCTATTTTCAGGGCAACCAATTTTTCTACTGGCAAAATATTAGCTTCTTCCAGCAATTCCAGCCAAAATAACGACTCATCTGCTTCTTCAATAACAACGCCTATCTTAGCCAAAAACTCAGCATCAGATCTCGCCCGGCAAGCCGCCCGATAATTTGATGCAACAGAGGTGGAGGAACGAAGCAATTGTTTTCCAAGAACCCGAGCTTCTTCTGTTTTGGGTAGGGCTTGAAAAAGTCGGATGTTACGTAAAGCAAATTGTTTGGTTCGACGCTTAAATTGCTCACCAAACTCAAAATTTGATAGCTTTTCCATCAACTATGAAAGTCGTTAACTTAATACCCAAACGCTTAAACTTTAATCCTTAACTCTCAAACTCCTAAACTCCTAAACGCTTAAACTTATAAAACGCCTTTCGTACTGGGTAGGTTCTGGAGATTTTTAATGTCGCGCGTCACAGCCATCTTGATTGATTTGGCGAAAGATTTGAAGATCGCTTCAATCTTATGGTGTTCGTTTTCGCCCTCTGCTTTGATGTTTAAGTTACACTTGGCCGTATCAGTAAAGGATTTAAAAAAGTGGTAAAACATCTCGGTAGGCATCTCCCCAATCTTTTCACGCTTGAATGTCGCGTCCCAGACTAGCCAGTTACGACCCGAAAAGTCGATGGCTGCTTGCGCCAGCACGTCATCCATCGGCAGCAGGAAGCCATACCGACTAATGCCGCGTTTGTCGCCCAAGGCTTTCAGGTAAGCTTCGCCCAAAGCCAAGGCCGTATCTTCAATGGTATGATGTTCGTCGATGTGCAGGTCGCCAGTCACCCGGATGCTCAGGTCAGCGCTCGAATGTTTCGCCAATTGATCCAACATGTGATCAAAAAAGCCTAGTCCGGTATGCATATCAGCTTTGCCTTTCCCGTCGAGGTTAAGCTGGATGTGAATTTGAGTTTCGTTGGTAATTCGGGTTACTTCCGCTTTTCGTTCGGGCAAGCGCAGGAAACGGTAAATTTCGTCCCAATCAGACGTAATCAAGGCAGTAATATCGGCCAACTCTTCGGGAAGGGCGGCTTGGAGAGATAATTCATTTTCTACCAGAAAAACCGCTTTGGCTCCCAGGTTTTTAGCCAGTTGAACATCCGTCAGCCGGTCACCGATCACCAGAGATTGAGCCAGATCGTAGTCACCTGTCAGGTAGCTGGTAAGCATCCCTGTGCGGGGCTTTCGGGTAGGCGCATTTTCGCGTTCAAAACTCCGGTCTAAGTGAATTTGAGCAAAATGAACATTTTCACCGGCCAGGGTTTCCAGCATTTTATTGTGGGCAGGCCAAAAGGTATCTTCGGGAAAAGAATCGGTTCCCAGGCCATCCTGGTTAGAAACCATCACCAGTTCATAGTCCAATTCCTCAGCGATTTTACGAAGGTTGGAAATGGCTTTGGGAAGGAAGACCAGCTTTTCAAGCGAATCAATCTGAAAATCTGATTTGGGCTCAACGATGATTGTGCCGTCACGGTCGATAAAGAGTACTTTTTTCATTAATGCATAGGTGAGAATTCCAGCCTTTGAAAACCAGGAAGTCAGAAATGGATGAAAGCGCAAGTTAACGCGTTCTCCCCATTTTCATACGGTTTTCCGTATTTTTGTCCTTCTTTCGAACTGAGGCCTTCCGTATGTCCACCCGAACTACCCGTTCATTTTCCATCACCGATTCTGAAACCCTGCAAAAACAGGCCTTGCGTTGGGCCAACCAGTATAGCCACCTTACTTTTTTCAATAACAATGACATTGCTTATCCTTTTGGGGCGTTTGAAAATCGGCTAGCGGTAGGCTGCGCTCAGGAGCTACGTGTGACGAACATAAACGGAGAAGACACCTTTGCCAACCTGCAAGCCTTTCACCAACAGCACCAGGATTGGCTGGTTGGTTATCTGAGTTACGACCTTAAGAACGAGATTGAGCAGTTGAGCAGCCAAAACCAGGACGGCCTGCTATTTCCCTTAGCCTGCTTTTATCAACCCATCCACCTGATCGATTTTTTGGACAATGAAGTGGTCATTCATTCGCTGGAAGACCCGGAAAGTATTTTTCAGGCCATTATCGGCACGCCCGACACGCCAGAATTGCCCCCTTCCCTTCCGCTAGCTATTCAAGCCAGTGTAGTGAAATCCGACTATTTACAGCGGGTGGAAGCCATTCGCCAACATATTATCGAAGGCGATGTCTATGAACTCAATTACTGCATCGAGTTTTTTGCCAAAGAGGCGGATATTATGCCTTTACAATTATACGCTCAGCTCAACCAGCTTTCGCCCACGCCATTTTCTGTTTATCAGCGCATAGACTCTTTTTATCTGCTTTGCGCATCACCGGAGCGCTTTCTACAAAAAAAAGGGAGTCGTTTAATTTCTCAACCGATCAAAGGAACCACCCGCCGGGGCAAAGACGAGGAGGAGGATCAGCAGTTGAAGGAATGGCTGCGAAACGATGAAAAAGAGCTGGCCGAAAACATGATGATTGTCGACTTGGTTCGTAACGACCTGGCTCGCAGCGCGCTTACGGGTTCGGTTAAGGTGGAGGAAATGTTTGGGATCTACTCTTTCCGCCAGGTAAACCAGATGATTTCAACCGTTTCGGCACAAATACGCGCATCCATTCCCTTTACCGAAGCCATCCGAAACGCCTTTCCTATGGGCAGCATGACAGGAGCGCCTAAAATCAGAGCCATGGAACTGATCGAACAATACGAGCGAACCAAGCGCGGCTTGTATTCCGGTGCCGTCGGCTACATCAGCCCCAACGGTGATTTCGACTTCAACGTAGTGATCCGAAGCATGCTGTACAATGCCCGCAACCGCTACCTATCGTTCCAGGTCGGCAGCGCCATCACCTACGACTCCGTGCCAGCGCAGGAGTACGAGGAATGCTTATTGAAGGCAAAAGCGATGTTTGAAGTGCTGGGGGCAGG
>JAZKGK010000158.1:0-14317 GCA_040385915.1 Bacteroidota bacterium | reverse complement strand
ATTGTTAATTGTTAATTGTTAATTGTTAATTGTTAATTGTTAATTGTTAATTGATCTGTTTGCCTTTAGTTATTAGAAGTATTAATGTGGAAATGACTCTATCAAAGCTGAATAACAACCTATCCATTACTTATTGTTAATTGTTAATTGTTAATTGTTAATTGTTAATTGTTCAATTCGACCATCTATATAAATAAAAATGTTTTATGTTAAAGCAACTTGACAAGTTAGCCAAGCATATTGGCAACACCCCGCTTATTGATTTGAAAAATCAAGCGGCACATCTGTATGCTAAATTAGAGTACAATAATTTCTCTGGTAGTTCGAAGGATCGCGCTGCTTTTAGCATTGTTTATAATGGCATTAAGGACGGACGCATCAATGAGGAAACGACTATTATCGCCTCTAGCTCCGGTAACCTAGCCATTGCGGTCGCATCCATGTGCAAAATACTGGGCTTGCGATTTATCCCGGTTATTGATCCCAACATCAACAAAGCCTACGAATCGCTGCTGAATCTCATGGCTTATAAGGTGGTGAAGGTTACTGAGCGTGATTCAACGGGCGGCTACCTGCTGACCAGAATAGATCGGGTAAACGACATGCATGCGGCGATTCCTAACTCTTTTGTGGCCGACCAATACGGGGATCCTAACAATTACAAGGGCTATTTTGGCTTAGGAGAAGAAATTGTTTCTTCGCTCGACTCGCTGGATTACATCTTTATCGCCGTTAGTTCCAGTGGAGCCATCACCGGAATTTCTAATAGTGTCAAAGCCAAAAGGCCTAATGTCAAAATTGTGGGTGTAGATGTACAAGGCTCCATGATTTTTGAGAAGATTCCTAAAAAACGACACATTTCTGGTATTGGAGCCAGCCAAGTACCGCCCATTATCGCCAATGCGTTGATCGATGATGTGGTCATTGTTTCGCAGCCTGATATCCTCAATGGCTGTCTGGAGTTGTTAAATGAGCAGGCGATTTTTGCTGGTGCTTCTTCCGGCGCAGTTTACTGTGCCGCCAAGCAATACTTGAACAAAAATCACCATGCCGATAAACCTACGGCCCTGCTTATTTTCCCCGATAAAGGCTTTACCTATTTAGATACCATTTATGATAAAGAATGGGCACAAAGGCTGATTCAATCGGAAGAAGAAGAGCAACTAGTTATGCAAAACGAGCAAATTACTGAAGAAGTAATGTAACCAGCCACTGGCATTTCAAAAGATTAAGTAAAGAATTTACTATTGATTTGGTTCCATCCTGTGGGTGCACAGGATGGAGTATAAAACGGCGCACGACAGTTTCGGAAACACCCTTAGCCTGCAATTCGCTTGTACTATTAACAAATGGCTAATTTATGGATTTTAGCCCTTTTTGTGGGAACAAACCTATTATAATTACGTAGGTGTTTCTATTTAACTAAACCTGATTCTTAATGAAAAAATACGTTAGAATAACAGTCTTGTCTTTTGCCTTTTTTTCTCTACTGATGTCTTGTACAAAAGAGAAAACGGAGCCAACAAAGTCATTAACTGTGGAAGAAATGCTGACTGCCAAATGGCAAGCAACGGCTAAAAAGGGAATAGTGCCCCTGCTAGATTCAATAGATTTATTCTCGTCTACCATTGCCTGCAAAAAAGACGATTTTAAAGATTTTAAGAAAGATGGCCAACTCCTTTTCGATGAGGGGACAACCAAATGTATTTCCGGTTCAGTACAATTCAAAACAGGCAGTTGGGTATTGAGTACGGATAAAAAGAAGATGACTATCAAAGAACCCGGCGAGGATGATACCATAGTTGACATTCTGCAACTGACCACTACTACTTTAAAAGTGCGGTATACGGGTATTACGGGCTTTCCTACGGTTGAGACCTATACAAAGATACTGTAATCAGTAAACCCAGCCTTTCCACAAGGCTGGGTTTTTTCAATCAGCCTAATCAGGCTTTCAACCCCATTTTTACCCTATCCTCATTCTTTCATTCTATTTTATATACTATCGCTATGATTAAAGCTAAGGTTCATAAGGCTGTTGTTTTGTCTTGCCTTATTGTTTTGTTTGCCTCGTCCATTGGCTTTGCTCAAAAAGGGGTGCAGGTTGGAGTACGATTTATTCCCCAGTCTACCTCTTTTATATTCAACACGGGCTTTCCCCTCGTCGATATGCTCAAATTGGCACCCTACTACGCCCGCTTTCGGACGGCTCAGGGTATTGGAGTGCTGTATAATCCGCACGAACATTGGAGCATCGGTGCCGACGTGCTTTATTCATTGCATGGAGGAGGCTACGAAACCCGTACCACCAATGTGAATTATCTGAAGGTTCCGGTCTGGCTAGGTTACAATGCAAACTCCCGGCACAAATTGATGTTTAATATGCAGATTGGACTGGATTTCGCCTACGTCATGAATGCCAATATGACCTATAAGGACGGCGATCCAGTCAACATCATCCACGCGGTGAACCGCACCAACTGGGGTATGCCGTTTGCAATGGGCTTCAAATTTAAGTTCCTCAAATCCTATTACCTAAATACGCAGATCTACATTTATGCCGACGTCAAAACGCTCTCTAAAACCAATCCTGGCTTTGAGGTGAAGGATTATATCTTACCAGGCTTCCGTTTTAGTATTGATCGCAGGTTAGGTAAATAAGCTATATGCTATGAATAAATGTGCCAATAAACCTTTTAATCCCTTTGTTTTTAATCGTATGAAACCAGCGCAATACCCTTATTACCGAAATGTCTTATTCGCTTTGGCTATGCTCATGCTGGCCGCTTGCGATCAAAAAGATCCCCAACCTACCAATTTAAAGGAAATCGTGGATGACGTCGTATTTCCCTATATCGCCTTTGGTTCCAATGTTGGCGTTGTGGTTGGGGTGATAAATAAAGGGGTGAAAACTACCTATACCTATGGCGAAAAAGAAATCGGCAAGCGCGATCTCGTGACTACGCAAATGTTTTTTGAAACGGCTTCTGTCACCAAAACTTTTACGGCGCTTGCCTTGGCCGATATGCACCTGAAGGGAGAACTGAACCTAGACGATCCGATCGAAAACTATTTGCCTGCCACTGTGAAAGTGCCTTCGCGGAATGGTAAAAAAATCACCTTAAAGCAGTTGGCCAATCATACCTCGGGCTTGCCAGCAGATCCCTCCAATGTAGATACTGAGGCGTTCAATAAGTATAAAGACTACACCGAAGAGAAAATGTATACGTTTCTGAGTGGCTACGAATTGCCGCGCGATCCGGGAAGCGAATACCAGTATTCCAACGTTGGCTATGGGCTTCTAGGCCAAATAATGAGTATTAAAAACAAATCCAGTTATTTCGAGGTGATTTCCTCCCGCATCTTGCAGCCGCTGGGCATGGCAAATACCAACGTGCAGTTAACAGAAGCGCAAAAACTCAACTTGGCACAAGGCCATAATGGCAATGAAAAAGTAGAACCCTGGGCGCCTTATCAACAAAATATTTTTCAGGGTACCGGCGCCTTATATTCTACGATGGATGACATGCTGATCTTCCTGCAAGCCAATATGGATCCGAAAAGTACGCCCCTACAGAAAGCCGCTGAGCTGACTCAGCAGATAAACAACATCCCTTTTGGGGTGCTCACTTGGAGAGCCAATGGCATTGGCATGGCTTGGGGAGAATTTGTCATTGCCGAACAAAAAATTCTTTCTAAAAGCGGTGGCAATGGCGGGTTTACTTCATTTATTGGCTTCAATAAAGCTACCCAAACCGGCGTGGTTATCCTTGCTAATTCTTCTATGAACCCGGACGCATTTCCCTCACAAATGGGTTTTGAGATTTTGAAGAAAATAAAGGCATTGAAGTAAAGCGAATTTTTAAAATGTAGAATCAAAAATAATTTTCAACTAATCCCAATTTATCCCCTAATCCTTATGCGTATTTTTTATTTTCTACCATTTACTTTGTTAGCCCTCGGCCTGGCAGGTTGTCAGGAAAAGGCAGAAGACTTGCCAGTTGCCACCCTCGCGGCTACTAAAGGAGCCCTTAGCACCCAACAGTTGGATGATTACATCTATGCTAAGCTGCGCCAGGACAATCAGTTTGAATGGTCGCAAGCACCCGACCATGTGATCTGGAGTGCCCTCACCCGTTCCGATTATGTATTATCAGTTGGTTTTCAGCCTGGTGATGCCTCGGGTAACGCGCCCCTTCCTGCCGATTTAGCGAAAAATAAGGCTTGGCAAGAGGCCCGCGAGCAAGTATTAGAAATGATTTTTGAAGAAGAACGCAAAAGCCAGCCAGGTTTGAGCAAGGAAAAATTGATTGTGTTTGATGAAAATGTATTGCCCGTGCTAGACGTGGAAGTACATTCGCTAAGCACGGTGCAGCGGCTGCGCCAGTCTAAGCTGGTACGTTACGCCGAGCCAATGGGATACGAGCCGAAAGGATCGCCCAGTAAAGGTGCCAATCCTAATGGCCGAACGGAATCTTCCATTCTCCAATTGGGCTGTGGCAACAATACCCCCAACCCCAATATTCAAGCGGGTACCGACTATGTGGAAATCAATACGCCGGATGGCAGCCGTGTAAAGTCAAGCTGGAACCAGGCAAATAATTTCCATGGCATACGCACTAGCTGGACCCAAAGCACGGGTGCCGGAGTTAAAATAATGATTATTGATAGCGGCTGCTCAGATGCACAAGAAAACCTGGGTAATCAGTTTAACCAAGGACAGAGCAGTGGTCGTACCATCGAGCGACTGGTTACGCTACCCCGTGGTTCATTTCTAGGAATACAAGGACCAGTGGAAACGTTCAACGACCTGTGCGGACACGGAACCAGTATGGCTGGCGCCTGTGCCGGGCCGCGTGGAACTGACGGAGCCTCTGTGGGTATTGCCTATAATTCTAACCTGATTACTGTTCGGGCTGCTGCCGATGTGCTTATCGATGAGAGCCGAGAAGTGAAGGGCGTATCTGATGCGTTTATATTGGCAGGAAACCGCTCTGATGTCCGTATTATCAGCATGAGCATGGGTAAATTGACTAGCAGCTCACAGATGCGCGATGCTATTCAGTATGCATATGCGCGTGGCAAGCTCTTCTTCTGTGCGGCTGGTACTTCTTTAGACTGGATCGCTGAGTTTATCGGAGTTACCTACCCTGCCACACTGGCTGAAGCTGTTGCCGTTACTGGTATCAAAGATAACCTTACGCAACGCTGCGCCGAGTGTCACCAAGGTCCTAAAGTAGACTTCACTGTAGTAATGGAGCAGTCTGTGTCGAATAGACACGTGCTTACGTTGGCGATGAGTGGCGATGCACCAAGCACCGTAGGTGGTTCTTCGGTAGCTACCGCTAGCATGGCTGGTATGGCGGCCATTGTGTGGTCACGGTACCCCAATGAAACCCGCGAGCAAATTATGGCTCGCCTGGTAGCTGCTTCCAGCAATGCAGGCAACCGCCACCCTAACCTGGGCTGGGGTCGTGTAAACGTAGCTGCCGCCGTAGGTGCTTTTGTACAGTAACTTGAACAATTAACAATTAACAATTAACAATAAACAATAAACAAATGAGCAATTGTTAATTGTTAATTGTTAATTGTTAATTGTTAATTGTTAATTGCTTACGACCACCAGTTTGTCCAGGTGTTTTGTTCTGAGTCGGTGGCATAGATTTCTATCTGGCCGTTGACGCGACTAATAGCCTTCAGCTCTGTATTCGCAGTAGCTTTGAAATCATGGCTTTCCGAAGCGATCACTACCCAGTTATGGCCATTTTCCCATCCTGCTTCTTCATTCCACCAGGTTGTGTATAGCTTGCCGTCAGTGCCACAAACAAAAATATCCACGCGACCGGTGGTAGCGGATGCACAGCTTACTTGCGCCTCAGGAGCCGTTTTAAAGTGAAGGTTTTCCCCCACGCGTTGCCATCCGGTAAATGCTGCACCCTCGTTCAAGTTTATCGCCCAAACTTCTGCTTTAGTCGAACAGGCAATCACCAGTAACTTATCATCAGATATGGCTACTGTGAAGCTTTGAATAATAAAATCATGCAAGGGTAGCTGTTGCCAGAATGCCAGGATGTCTTCTTCACCGGGTTTGATAAAATATCGCCAGAGGGAGCCCCGATCGTCAAGAGTAAATATGTGATTTGCAATTACCTGGAAATCAACGCCTGGTGAAATTTTAAAGACAGAGGCTGTTTCAATTTGACGCCAATTGCCCAAGCCTTCCAGCGGCCATTTGGAAGAAACATACAAATTTCCATCTGCGCCAGATATAAATACGGCTGGTGTTAGCGTAGACAAATTAATACATGCAGCGCATACACGACTGTGTAATCCCAAAGGAACGGGAAGGGGTGGAGAAGAAGTATCTGGTACAGCCATATTCATGAACGGCAGCTTAAGCATGGGCTGATAGCTGATGTTGAGTTCCTGCCAATTGTTAGATGACCAGGTATTGCCTGGAAAAAGCCAGCGGCTAAAAAACGAGCCTTCACTCATCAGAAATACAAATAGATAAGCTGGTTGGGTAGAAAAGGTAAAGAGGCTATAATTCTTTTTGGTTGCCGGTTCTTTATCCTGGCTGTTAAGGTTTGTCCAGGGAGATGCCGCAGCACAAGGGCCAAGCTTGCGATGCATGAGAATGTGGTCTTTATTGATACCAAACTGGTCTATGTAATCAAAATAAAATAGCGCTTTTCCCGGTTGGCTAGCCATCATCCAGGATTGCACCTCGGTGGGGCTTTCTAGCATTCTCCAGGTTCGCCACAGGGAAAGTTGCACGGAAAAAGGAACCAGGCCGGTTTTTCTGTATTTTTTTCTCAAGTAAAATTTTTCGAGGGGAATTGGCCGTGCTGTGCATGGTTTCAGTGATCGGTCTCCCATCAATGCCATCAATCTAAAGGTCATTTTCCATTCCGTATCGCTATCTTCACCCAACAAAACGGCTGCTGACAAATTGTGATAGATGTCAATAGTCATATCCGGATTGCTTATGGCAGGCATATCAAATAATATCCATTCGGCATCATGGAAGGTGTTTTCGCCTACTTTTCCAGCGGCGATTACTTCGTTAACAGCTACTTGTTGGCAGCCTATATGCACGGTTGCCATGGCATGCGAACGGATTTCCATTTCTTCGTCTTCAGTCTTTAGATAGATTACCAGCCCTTTAATGGTCGTAGCCGCTTCGGGAGAAGGTGTATCATCTTCCATACGCAGGGGACTGGCCAGGTTGCTGAAATCATGTATCAAAATTTTTCCATTATATTCGATCACATATTCTCGTTGGCCCCATTCTACCCGGCCACCCCTAATAAATGGATTTTCGAAGCGAGGATAAAAGTCGGTCTGGAAGTGGCTGCCATCCAGGCTAAATTCCCCTCCATCTCCGTATTTCAATGCAAGAACCTGACTAGAGCCATCTTTTTTTGGAATCGAGTAACTGCATTCCATATCTCCGGCATCATCTATGAGCACTTTGGCTTTACTCACCCTATCCTTGAAATTATCAAAACTGCCAAATTCGTTTTTGCTGCCTACTTGAATGATCCAAATGTTCTTACCGCTCACATACCAATCTTGATCGGCGAAATAATCAGAAAAAATAAACAAATCTGATATAGGCACGTCTAGCTTTTCCTTGATGCGATCTTTGTAAAAATCAGAATGATACGTTAGCCATTCAGGGCGCTGATTAGAAAACACACCAATATACCCCTCTTCATTAGCGTCAGGGTTGGATAATGTTGTTGCATGCACCACTTTACCAAATAGCCAAAAACCCTTGGGGCCGATATCAGCGATGTCTAGTAAAACAAAGTTATCATCCTCATAAGCAGAGGTTCGTCGTTCTTCCGTTTTATCAAACCCATTTTTAGGGAACCAAACATGAGATCCGGCATCCGCTAATTTTTTCTGAAGCAAATTGAAATCATACGCTATGATGGCAGCGCTTTCGTGCTGAACCACCATCGGTAATGCCCAGTACCCAGTCCACCATCCTGGACCATCCCCATGGTCAGCAATCAATTTTTCGCCTTTTAAGAAAGCAGCATTTCCTACCATACCCACTATGCCTCCAAGTGCGGCTCCAGCAAATCCTCCAGATGCTGCGCCACCCAATACACCACCTAACAAACCCGTTTCTAGAACGGATACATCTATGTCTGCGAAAGCAGCCGTGGTAAAGACGTTAACCGAACTACTCATAGTAGCCTGATTGACATTCGTTTGAAAGTTGAATTGCCCCGTGCGGAAGTTTTGAAGAGAGGATAACATCACATCGCGGTTGCGATAAGTAAGTAGGTTGGCTCGGGTACGGGTTGACCCTTCTAAAAAAAAAGAAAGATCGTTAGAGCCTTCTTCAATGATCGAGTAATCCAAAATGTCGTCTAAAAAAAAGCCGATGGCTGCGCCTGCTATGGTTGCAGCGCCTGCACCAGTAACGCTTCCAATGGCTGCCCCAAGAAGGCCATGGTAGGTTTTTTCGGTAAAGGGAATAATATACTTTACTAGCGCAAATAGTTTATCAAAAACGCCGGTTTTGCGCAACCCAAATTTGTCAATGAGTGCATACGTATTTTTTACTACCTCTTTATTAAAATAAGCAGACATAGTCCACCACAAAACGGTGTCATCTTCCATGGCTCCATAGCCTATATGGGTGAGCGCTATTTCATCATTGTTTTTTTTAATAAAGGAATATTTTTTTGAATCTTCAGGAAAGAAAGCCCGCTCAGTCGCATCTTTTTGATCTGATTTTTGGGAATACTGAATCCCATATTTTGCGGCCTCCTCAAAAGTGATAGAAACCCTAGACCGATCAGTGTAGGAAAACTCAGGAGGAAAGGCTCCTATTTGCAAAAGTACTTCTGGTATTTTATAGGTAGAAGTAGCAAAGCTGCAACCGATATCTCCATCACGGTTAAGGAATATGCCCTTGTTTCCAAGCAGCATTTCAATCACATCACCCAGTGCGTTATCCCAGCCCGAGTTTTTAGATTTAAACTGCGATCGGCCTCCTGCGGCTCCCATACTGCCTTTATGAGAAAAACGCATCAAGTCAAAAAAAAGCAGGTCGGTAACCAGGGTGGCTTTGTTTTTTACTTCTGCATCCAACGAAAAATCTATCACGTTAAGCAAAGCCATCAGGTGTTCTCTATAGTAACCGGAGGAGTTGAATTCAGTCCAGCCAAACATCAACTTAGTATTTAACCATTTCAGCATACGGGCTTTGCCTCTTTTCATTCGCTCGGTTCCCGTTATTTCAACCGATTGGTCCGCGTATAAAAAAGGAACAAAAGTGTTTGCGGTCGCAGCCATATACATTACGGGTTTCAGAAAATCTTTTCCTGCCTGAAAGGTTTCCTTTTCCCATAGTTGGCCTGCCAGGTATTCAGAAGATGCAAACATGATGTAATGGTTTTCAGACCAATATTCCTTCTCCGAAAACATATCTATATTTCCTCTTCCAGCCTTTTCTCTTGCGTTGCCAATATCTCTTCTTTTTATATTAAAGTCGGAAAGTAATTTCTCATTGCCGGGATTCCCTGCATTATGATAGGAACTGAATGGTTCGTCCAACCAGAATTTATACCCTAAAATGGCCTGCTTAATGATTTCTTGGGCCACTGTAGAAAAATGAATGGAGCCACTTTGCGGAGAAGCAGCCGTTTCTTCCAACAATATCTGCAATTTCGTTTCCAGGGCAAGCAATTTGTCTTGTAATTCAGGCTTCTCTGTATACTGGGGAGTATTCACGATCAGCTTGGCTTTACTTGCAAAGAATTGATAGAAACTGGACGCTGGTGGCAGCCTGTTTCTCCATACAATCGGTTGCCCGCCTCCGAAGTCGTTAGGTAATGTGCCGTACAAGTACAGCGCGCGAATGATGTGGCAAAGACCCATATCAGAATCGGCTTTGTTTATATAAATTTCCTCTAGCGCATTGATGCATGTATTAATCCAGTACTTCACTCCATCAGAAAGGGTATAATCTTTAAGCTCAGTGAAAGAAAGATGGGCAGGAGTCTGTATCTTGATAGTAAACTTCCAGGTATCGTTTGACTTGTTCAGAAACTCGACTTTAATAGCATCAGCGCTATTGATGGTAAGGGAATCCTTCAATAAGGCGCGAATCCATTTTCGGTAAGCATCAGGGTTACCCAAGTTGAACTGGTCCGTAGGGCTTTTGCTTTTGCCCAATACTTCATTCAGTTCATTCTCAAAATGGCTAATAAAGTTTTCTCCATTTTCAATCCATTTGTCTACTTGTGAAGTTTCAATATTTTGGCCGTTAAAAATTTCAGGAATAAGCCAGGGTTTTTTATCAGTAATAGCCACCCTGGCCATGGCATGCGATAGGCTATTTTGATCGTTAGGGGGATCTTTGACAGGATCGCTTTTATTGATGGAGGGATCTTTTCTCGCAAGCAATTTTAACGCTGGTGTGTCATCTATTTGGGAGCCGGAAATGTTGTCTTCAGATAGTTTTTTCAGTTTAGCCAAGTTCTCTGCCAATCTCACCGGGACTTTATAGGCCAGCCAATTGGCGGTTACGCCTATAAAAGTGCCTCCAAAGGTATTTCTCTGATCTCTTTCTTCGCGTGTCCATACTGGTTTCTGGCTATCGAGGTACACCCGCGTGTCTTTTATCTGCTTACTGCCTAAAATATCGGCAGGCGGTTGTATTTCGCTGATTACATCAAGCAGTGAGGCAGTTTTTGGGTCATTTACTTCTACATCCCGGAACGATTCAAGCGTTAAGTTGCGCAACTGACATTCAAAAAACCAGTCTTTACGTTTGGCAATTTCCGCGTAAAGATCGACGGAAGGAGGAAGGTTGCTATTACCGTTTCCCATAAATTTTAATTACTTAAAATGGCTTTTTTATTCATTGCTCACTACTCATTGCTCAAGTCTCATTTACACCGGTTTCCAGGCTGGCAAGGTGGCATCTTCCTTCAGCATCACCAGGGTGGTAGGAAGGTTTACGTCCCATTCGGCTACACATATCTCCTCCTCTGGGGTAAAGTTGCGGGCTTTAATCTCCTGTATGATGGATACATATAAGCTGCTGAACATATCCGGTATTTCTTCACCCATCCAGACTTGGCCGGTTTCCTGGTAATGCGCCAGCGCAGCTTCGAAGCCAGGCCTTACCGGAATCACTACACGGGCAGCACCAGCCTTGAGGAATTCTTCGAATTGCGGACTAATGTCCTGGATAAGGATCAGTTCACCCCAGCGAGCCGACCTGCCCCAGAAGTAGGGATAATACGTGAACATCATATTTTCCCATTCAAAAGCGCGTTCAAAAAAGGCTACCATAGCCCCCCAGTTCTTTATATAGGTAGGATCGGGAGGGAGCAAGGTTGGGTTGGGGGCAGGGATGTAGGCTTGGCTAAAATGCTCACTCAAGAGAAGATAAATAAATGCTTTTTTCAATTCTCCCTGTTCAATGGATGGATTGTGTGCGTAATTAGCCGCCTGCGCCATTTGTGAGCGTATAAGGGCTTGTAACTTAGAAAGCTTATCCTGGTATTCGGCCAGTTGACGGTTGTATCCGTTCATGAGAGCCGCATGGGTTTTGAGCTGCCACAGCTCGTAAGCCTTGTCGGTTCGTTGGCAGTTGATACCAATGGCAAAATTAAATTGATACACGTGGGCATAACTTCGGAATGTAACAGGGATTTGCCCCGTTTCTCCCTTCATGCCAAATGAATGATTCAGGGTATTAATAGCCGAACTTGCAAAGTGATTATAATAATGCTCGCCAATAAAAAACTCTAATCCATAATCGTTACCCAATATCGCCTGATTTATCCTTTGCACATATCCGCTCACTGCTTTGTAACCCTCCTTGATATCAATTGAAAAAGCAGTAAAATAGCTGTATTCAGGTTGGGTGAAGGTTTCATTTGCCTTAGGTACCGGACTCTCCGTTTTGGACACCGTTTGGATGAAATCATCTGGCGGTGGCACCACAGATCCGGTTACGCCGTATTTGGCGGCCAGGCACGCATAGTTGTCAGCATCCAGGCAGGAAGGGCACATATCGAATACGTCGGGTTTTATTAACTCAAAGCCTTCTGGTTGCGGTGCATTTTTAAGTGATTCAATGAGGAAGGCGGCGGGTTCTGGTACCACCACATCGTACAGTAGCCGGGTGCCGTAATTCATGATCCGGGTTCTGTATTTTTTGTCCACCCATTGGTAAATGCCGGTTACGTTTTTAGCACCGGCCTTGCTGTTATCAAACTCGTGAACTGATTTTTCGGTGAATGTTTTTCTCTCCCGCTGAATACGTTGGTACTTCACCTGTTGGCTCAGGCTACTTACGGCCCGGTCGGTTACGGTCTTGGCATAATTAGATTTGCTGTTTTCCACCAGCTTACCGTAACTGGCAGTCGTGGTTTGATCTTTTGCGGACGAGGATTGCTGCCCTGCTTCTTTCTGGCTTTCAGCGACCATTTCGTTTCTGATGGTAGACTGCAAATCCCTTTCATCCGTTTGAGTGGTTTGCGTTTCTTCGGTGATGGTTACTTCGGTAATATTGCTGCGCATGGTAGAATGGCGGAGAATTTCACCCTCAAGTATATTTTCAATATGCGATACCTCTTTTGCCTCGTATCCCAGTAGTTCCTGGCGTACCACCTGCAAGTTGCCAATGCCCACTGGCCTGGTGATGGCATGGCTAAAATCAGGAGAGGCAGTGGCAGAGGACTTTATCGGGGTCGGGTTGCTATTAATAGCAAAAGCATTAACCCCTAATCTGTATACTTTGGTCACCGCTTTCACCTGGCCGCAAGGATCAATGAGATAGCCTAAGTCTCGTCTTTTATAATTGATTGTCTTTACTAATTCATGGTGATTCGTTGTTCTTAGATCGATTGATTCCCTTTCAAACATATTCAATACCGAAAGGTCAAGCTTGCGGATGGCAGCGTTTGAAATGGCTAGCACTTGCTTTGGAGCCTCAGTTATATACTTTTTGTTTGGTGATTCAAGTGCCTGGCTGGTATATATTTCATTGATTGGCTTTTGAGCTTCATTGATTTCCCTCATTTCTAATTCATCGGGTCTTAAGGACATCAGTGTTCCATAAGCAGCCTTCAGATGTTCGTACTCTTTTTTTAGCGCTTCCCTTTTTTTAACCTCGTCTGATTCTTCTTCCGGACCAGGAACAGTGGGTAATGGCTGTGGTGTGGATTTGAGGTAAGCAGAGGGAATAAGAATGGGACGAAGCAGTAATGATTTCAACTCATTCAAAGAAGTGATTTTATACTCTTTCACGGCGACGCTATCTATTAAAGCGATGGTTTGACGCAAGGCCACTATATCGTTTGCCCGAACTTTATCAAACCCAGTGGAGATTTTTACCGCTACAATAAGGTCATTTAAGAACTTTTTATCATTTTTAAAACTATCCAATGAAGCTAATTCTTTAGCGGAGCTATGAAAAATCTTCTGAATAGTCTCATTAATTTGATGAAAGCTAGTATCAGTTAAGCTAAGTAGCTCTTCGTATAGTTCGTGATATAGTTGCTGATCTTTCCGTAAAACGCCCTCATCTAGCGGGTGGTTTTGTATAAAGTCCTCTGCCTTTTTTCGAATATCCGCAGGCGTGTTAGGATTAATTTTCAAGTCCTTGCGCAAACTAATCTGGAAATCAGTAGCGTCATTGACATCTATTGCCTTGAAATTGGCCTGCGGGACAACAAAGGATTGTTCTATGTAACGAAAAAGATCTATCATAGGAGTAGGTTTAATGAAACGCGTGTAGACTGTTGTGGTAATAAGAATAATATATTTCGGTTGTACTTCCTATTCAGGTATGAAATCAGGCCTCCTTTGGCAGTTCCAAGAAATGTAGGTAAAGTCTAAAGTAATGCTAAAATGTCACCACTTACATTTCTCAAAATTCATCAATATGATTTTGAAATTCAATACTAATTTTTAAGTATTTTCACTCATATTCCTACTTGCTCATCCTAACTTCTTGTCTTATGTATTGGAACATTTCTTCTGCAAGTCTGGCACTAGTTCAGGCAAAGCGTGCCCCCGAGAAAACCTGTAAGGCTCGCCTCTCTCTATTCCTCTGCTTTTTCATAAGCGGTTGGCTCTTTCCTGGATCGATGCGGGCGGTTGCCAACTCTCCCTCAGTTCCCTTGCCTGCCCGCACCGTTCCTGCCTCTGATTCGCTAACCTTGGTAGACTTATACACTTCTACCGATGGAGCTAACTGGTTCACTAAAACTAACTGGCTTACTGGCTCAGTAAATACTTGGTTTGGGGTCACAGTAGCCAACGGTAGGGTGAC
>JAZKGK010000157.1:0-7739 GCA_040385915.1 Bacteroidota bacterium | reverse complement strand
GACTGGACCGATTAAAAGTAGAAGAATGAAAACCAGAGAAAAGCCATAGGCGTATAAAACAGAGTGAAAAGGACTCTTAAAAGAGTAAAATAGTATGAAGCCAACACCCGAGCACGATGCCAGAATGGCCAAAATGACCTGGGTATCCGTCTATCCGCAGTATGTCAATAAAGTGGCGCGCATTTGAAACCTTCTTTGGGAAGGCAAAGTTGAATCCCTTTGCTCACCTGATCACCGGCAAAATTTGTGGCTATCGGATAGAAGCCATTGAAAATCCTTTAACCAAACAAGTGAGGTATTTAGACAAGTTAGTGGACGAATTGGCCAAAGGCAAGCCGATGGAGAAGATCTTGCGACATGCCTGAAAGCGAATGAGAAGAGGTTTGGCGGAATAAGACCGTTGCCCGAATGCTTATCGAGCCAGGCGTATTAACTGATATGAGTGGTTTCGGTCAATTTGGCCATACTACGGGCGATGGATTTTCGCTCCGCATCGGAGGGGGCAAGCCAGAAAGCAATTTGGTAGTGTTCAAGGGCTTTTACATGGTCAAGACCCGTATGGAGGTGACCCAATAAGGAATGGTACAGGTGATAGTGGACGAGCCCTATTTTTTCCGCTTCCCGGAGGGCTTCCTGCTTGCCATTGGCCTTGGCCAGTGCATACGTGCGGTTCAAGGCGATGATGGGCGAATATTCTATGATAAGTAACTGATTGTAGAGCTGTAAAATGTTTTCCCATTTTTCTTTTGTGTCCTCGGGGTTGGTATGCCAGAAAGCAATGGTCGCCTCCAGATGGTATTTGGAGAGTCGATTGCCTTTTAAGGCCTGGTTTAGGTAGTATTTGCCCTTTTCAATCAACAGCTGATCCCAAAGGGAGATGTCCTGGTCATCATACAGAATCGTTTCCCCTTTCTCGCTGGTTCTGGCGGCCAGTCGGGATGCCTGGAAGCACATCAGGGAAAACAAGGCATTGACCGTTTCGGTGTTCGAAAGATCGTTATCCAGCAGCATTTGGTTTAACTGCATGGCCTCAATACAAAACTCTGTTCGGATGGAGGTGTCCTGGGAAGTGGAATAGTAGCCTTCGTTGAACAACAGATACAAAGTCCTCAAAACGGTCTCCAGGCGTTCATCGATTGCTGCCGGGGTCGGTGGCTCTATTGAGATACGGTCCTTTTTCAGCTTGTCTTTCGCTCGCTGTAAGCGTTTGTAGACAGCTTCCTTGCTGGTCAAAAAAGCGTTGGCGATTTCTGTTACGCCAAATCCACAAAGAATATGTAAGGCCAGGCCGATTTGTGCTTCCGTTGAAATGGTGGGGTGGCATACGGCAAAGATCATCGCCAATTGACTGTCTTGAATGTTTTTGTGGGATAAGTCAATCTCCATGCCTGGGCTGTCTTCTTCGCTTTTGATCTGGGGCAAGATGTTTTTTGCAAACACGGCACGGTGTCTGAAATAGTCGTTGGTTTTGTTTTTCGCCACCGCATACAGCCAGGCGGTAGGATTGTCGGGAAGGCCTTTTAAGCCCCATACCTCGGAAGCCGACAAAAAAGTTTCCCCCGCAATGTCTTCCGCAAGCTCCATCTGATCGATGCCGAACCGTTTGCAGAGTACGGCAACGATTTTTTTGTATTCAGTCCTGAACAGGTGTGGGAGTAATGCTGGTTCGTTCATAGTTAAAAAGCCTTTGTAAAATTACAAAGGCTTTGGGGTTTCACTCGATTACAACGTGCTATAATTCATTGACGGGCCTCACTTCCACTCGACCACCATAGGTGAAAATGGGGCAACCGAAAGCCAGTTGGGTCGCTTCCTCCAGGGATGTGGATCGGACAATGGAGTAACCCCCGATTAATTCTTTTACTTCGGTATAAGGCCCATCCGTAACTATATGGTCAGCACTGACTGTTTTTCCGGTAAACTCCAACCGATTGCCTCGATCAACCAGTTTGTCCTGGGCGGCGATTCCCCCAATCCAATCCATCCATTTTTTGGTCATGGCCTGCATTTCCTCCGGCGAACCTTTGGGTAGGGCATTCGAATCATACCTGAAAACCAACAAGAAATTTTTCATTTGTTTACAATTTTAATTTTGACTCTGATAATGAATGATGTTCACGCCGGACTTTAATTGTTTGCTTGCCACATATTTAAGTGGGCGGCTCGACTCCAGGCTGACCTTGTCGAAAAGGCGCACGCCCCCTTTACCGGCCAGCAGCGGTTGAATGCAGAAATAATAGTCATCGATTAAGTTCATTTCGGTGAATGATGCTACCAGGTTCAGGCTGGCAAATGTCAGCAATCCACCCTGGGCCTGCTGCTTGTAAGCGTTCAGGCGTTCCGGATCAATTTTTGGTACAATGTGGGAATTGTTCCAGGTAGTGGTTTTCAAGGTGGAGGAATAGACCTCCTTGGGGATGTCGGCCAGCGCTTTAGCCATCTTCACTTGCCATGGGGTGGCATTTTCATCTTCCAGCCTGGAGAGCCAGACGCCCTGAAACAGTTCGAAACTGTGGCGGCCAAAGGCCACGGTGCGGGTCTCCGCTAGGAGATGATGAATAAATTCAAAATACTGGGCATCGATGACAGCATACTGGGCATCGACAAAGCCATCCGGTGTGGTGTTTATTAAACTGATTACTTTTCCCATAGGTCTGAGCTTTTAAGGGTTAAAAACCCATGACGCTTGAGATTTTAGAATTGGACACCTGGTTGAAAATAAATCTCCTTATTCATGGCTGCCTATAAAGAAGAAACCCGTCTGTCAATAATCATTATCCATAGGTATCCGCAAAGTTCCTTAAATAATAAGGTCATAACTGGATATCCCACTCCCGGAAAGCGTGTCCCCAAAGGCAGCCTCTTAATCGTATCAAAGGACCCATTTTTTAAAAACGAGTATTACCTTAAACTTTCAACTCCAATGTAAACCTAAACTGCATCAGCCCAGTTCACTTCTTTCGACTTCTAGTCACTCCAATATTTTCACCCGTTTCAACAATAAGTTATGGTACTCGCTTTTCATTTCTTCTGGCAAAAAACTTATTAATCTCACTAAACTTTTGTCTTATGAAACCGGATTTTGAAACTCAACTCTTTTACCTCCTAGCCAAGTTCTTTTACATACTGGAGCTTGAAATTGATATAGCCTTGCGGCAACTTAGAATCTATTATTTAAAGATTAATCTAGAACTGTTGCGTAGTATCCCATCTTCTTGGTTTTTGTGGTGGTTTGGCTTAGTATACGATCAATGCTGTCAACTTAAGGATAAAAGGTGCTTTCATCCTCCCTGTTGTCATCCTGAGTGGCGCCCACAATGGAATTGGAAGAACCCGAGCGAAGGATGACAATCGACTGGACGAAAAAGGTTAGCATTTCCCTTAAGTTGACAGCATGCAGTATACGATGCTGCAAAGTTTTTCAACAGCCCGGACTGGCTTAAATGATAGCGTTGGAGTAGGTTAAAAATGAAGAAATTATGATAAAAAGTATGATAAACAAAAAAGCACTTACGATTTTCATCTCGTAAGTGCTTGATTACTAAGTGACCCCGGAAGGGCTTGAACCTTCGACCCGCTGATTAAGAGTCAGCTGCTCTACCAACTGAGCTACGAAGTCTTGCTAAAGAAATAATTGGGGTGCAAATATAGTTGAAAAATTCAAAATTGAGCATTTTGTTAACTGATTTTTCTTAAATATTTTAACGTAGCCCTTTTTCTTTTCTGGTAAACCCTTTACTTAATGTGCAATAATGGCGATTCTAACGGCTATGGGAGCATAATTGTTTATAGTATCCTGCTGAACAATTATAATCACCCCGCCGTAAACAACAATACATTATCCTAGTTATCCTGATAGATGTTTTCCCAACTATTTGTTCAAGGGAAGGAAAATTAGAAGCAATGAATTGAGCTAGATCTCTGAATGTTTACTTGCGTTGCATGACTATTTATACTAGAGCAAAATTATCGGGGAGCAAAGTTGTGCTAAGCCAATGGTATTCTTTAGCTACTTTTTTCATCTCATTCAGAACCAAGATGGCTTGGTTCTGGCACTTACCATCACTACGAAGACGGCACTATTGGTTAATCATTTTCCCCACGCTGGCCAGTTGCGCGGTATTTCACCCTCCTCCATCCAAGCTGTTTGTAGAAGCAATTAAAAATAAGCCCTACGATGTTATCATTGTGCCGGGAATGCCTTATGATGGCAAAGCCTGGACGACGCTTATGAAAGGCCGTGTCAGGTGGTCGAGCTACTTAATAAGAGAGGGCATAGCCAAAAATGTGATTTACTCGGGCGCAGCAGTATATACACCTTATGTAGAGGCGAAAATTCTGGCTTTGTATGGACAAGCATTAGGTATACCAAAAGATAAAATTTTTCTTGAAACCCAGGCGCAACATAGTACCGAAAATATTTATTATTCGTACCAGTTGGCACAAAAACTAGGTTTTACCAAAATCGCGATAGCTACCGATCCGGTACAGTCAGCTATGCTAATGGGCTTCTCGAAGCGCCGATTTAAACTACCCATTACGCATATTCCCATTATGGTTGATACGCTCGAAACCATGGATGTGCTGACAATCGATCCATTGATAAAGGCTGATTCAGCTTATGTAGACAACTTCGTATCAATTGTTGATCGACTAAATAAATGGCAACGTTTCAAAGGCACCTTTGGCAGATCTATTCCTTATAAAAAAGAGTATTGATTAATCTTGATAGGTTTTGTAGAACAGTCTAGTCCTTATTGCTGTAAATCCTTTATTTCTTTGAGCGTTGGGCATTTTGTTCGTCACGCCAGTAAACTAATAGCGCTTGTAAATACATCATTTGACAGTATTTACAAGCGCTATTAGTTTATTATCTGCAATCCTCATCAGCATGGGCATAAGCGCTGAGGCAATGCTTAATTTCCTGATTGTGCAGGTGGTGGGCTGCTTTTTAGAGCAGTTTCTTTGCGGTCGCGCTCAAATACGCGGACGTAATCGATGTAGAAGTTGATGGGGAATACAGTATTGGCTTGGGGTTGTCCTGGCCACTTGCCGCCAATAGCCAGATTGAGCAGTAAATGATAGCGTTCGTCTAAGGGTTTGGTAACTTTTACAGTATGGTAAAGTTTATTGTCTAAAAACCAGCGAATGACGTGTGGTTCCCATTCGATCGAAAAAACGTGAAATCTGTTGGAAAAATCGCCTTGCTGAAGTTTAAATTCGCCTGTGCTGCTAGGGCGGTTGGTAGGCGTTTTATGGCCAAAGTGAACCGTTCCATGCAATTGAGTTGGTTCGCGGCCTAGCACTTCTGCAATATCTATTTCGCCGCCTTCATACCAGGCACCATACCGGTTATCGGTGGGAAGCAACCAGATGGCTGGCCACATGCCCCAGCCTTTGGGTAGTTTTGCCCTCACATCAAAACGACCGTATTTCCAGTCGCCTTTATATTTGGTATTCAAACGTGCTGAGGTATAGCTTCGCGTTTTATATTCCTCTTTTTGGCCTACAATCACCAGAGTACCATTTTCTACGTAGGAATTTTCTGGTCGATCAGTATAATATTGTAATTCATTGTTGCCCCCTCCCCAGTCATTTACTTCGGGCGTCCATTTGGCTGTATCAATCTCTAACCCATCAAATTCATCCTGCCAGGCTAGTTTCCATTGGTTATATTGAAGCGGGGATGTATAACCCTCTTTATCCTGCTGGGTTTGCAAAGGCCCTGGCAAACACGATATTATCGTGACAGCAAGCAGAAATAAAATCCGAAGAGCGAGGGAGGTTTTGGCCATTCAATAGGATAGATATAATCAACCAAAATTAATCATTTTTATTGATTATATCCCTTGAATACTGCCCTTCACTCGAACCGGAATTTTCATTAGTTTTGTTAGAAGCAACCATCCTTATGCTTAATCCATCACCCGTAGTGGTTCATCTGTCCAGTTTGTTTCATTTTATAGCCGCCCGTTTGGTAGGTTTCCGTGGGTTACCGTACTTAAGGCTCCTGGTAGCTTTGCTATTTCTGTCACTCTTATTACCCGCCCCAGCCTTAGCTCAACCAGATTCTAAGGTCGTGCATGAGGATAGCACAAAAGTGGATTTACGGCAATTTAACCCCGCCAAGCTAAAGCCTTACCAGCAAAGCGATGAGTTTTTATACGACCGTTTACCCATCGTGGAAACCCACACTGCTTGGGATCGGTTCTGGATGTGGATGTGGAGCAAATTTTTCCGTTTTCTGTTTACCAAACAAACGGCTGTTTTCTGGAAATGGGGTCTATACCTCCTTTGTGCCGTAGTCGTCTGTTATGTAATCCTGAAACTCACCCAAACGGATTTACGGAGTATTTTCGGTAAAAAGGCGGAATCGGCACCTGACTATGAAACAGCCGACGAAAATATACACGAGCTAGATTTCGATACACTGATTGCAGAAGCCATTGCCCGGCAGCATTACAGCCGCGCTGTCCGCCTATTCTACCTCCAGTCGCTCAAACACCTGACCGATCGCCACCTGATCGATTGGCGGATTAACAAGACCAACCACGACTATTTGAATGAGCTGAATAAAAATCAGCCCAACTCGCCTATGGTTCCTACTTTTCACCACCTTACATCGTTGTTTGAGTACATTTGTTACGGTAACTTTACAGTAAGCCAGCACGATTTTGAAGAAGTAAGAGGGTCATTTCTGCAATTTTATCAGGCTGTGGCCAACGCCAAAAAGTCTGCTTAGCCGTTTTTAATTTTGTGGAATGAAGGAAGCAGTTGGTATACGCCAATGGCTGCCGATCTTTTGAGGGCTGTATCTGTAGAATTCCCCAAGCTTGCACCTATCTGCTATGCAGGAAATTGAGCCATTTTACAATTGGGAAAGGTATTATATCGCTGCCGAAGATGAAAGATCGCCTTTCTTCGGTCGAGACTATAATATGCAGGAGTACACCAATGATATTTACGGGTACTACATCCACCCATTATGGGATGATATTGGTTCAGAAACGTTATATATTAAAATATTATTTGCCGATTACCAACGTCGCTTTGTTGTGATTGAAATGTTTGGAGAATGGAATGACACGCTGCACAACGATATTATGCACTTCAAACGCAATGTCATTGATATACTGGTGCATCAAGGCATTAACCAGTTTATTTTGGTTGGAGAAAATATACTCAACTTTCACGGCTCCGACGATTGCTACTACGAAGAATGGTTTGAAGATGTAGAAGATGGGTGGATCGCCGCTGTGAATTTCCGAGAATTCGTAGAAGTTGAATGGCGCAAATACCACATCGACTACTACATCAACTTTGGCGGTACACTGCACCTGGATAACTGGCGCACCCTAAGCCCTATGCCTTTCTATGACACGGTGAAGCAGTTAATTATGAGGCGCTTATATTGAGCATGACCATTCAATGAAGAGAACAAATGATTACGGCACGACTGCTCGCAGACAGTAGCGACTACTCAGCACAACCAAACTGCCTAAACGTTTCCAATGGTGGTTAAATAGGGCTATTGAAATAAAACATTCACTTGAGTGGTTACTTTCTCAACCAAACCCGTACTTATTATCAAATTGGCAATCATAAATTTATTTCACTGTGAATGTTGCAAAATCAAAACCAATAATTTACCTTTGTATCAACATAGAGAGCAAATGATTGCCATATTGCTAACTTGTAGGATGATGAAACTGGCAGACGTGCCCTCCTGTCTCGGGGGT
>JAZKGK010000156.1:0-21849 GCA_040385915.1 Bacteroidota bacterium | reverse complement strand
AACTGGGATTACCGGATATTGCCACTTTCGATATCAGCGGCTTCGAGCATACGGGCTTAACGTATGAGACAGAAACCGGGCTTTTGTCGGGCATTCCGACTGAAAAAGGTGAGCATCCAGTCCTTTTCCTATTCAAGTTAAAAACCAGTGCAGAAGACAGTGCCTTTCACGAAAAAAAGCTCCTCTTGATTGTCAATCCGAACCCCAAATCGCTGTGGCAGGATTTGCCTTCTGACCAAACTGACCCGTACTGGAAACCCGATGCCGCTACCGCTGCTTTTGACATAGGCGACAGGAAATTGGTGATCGCTTCTAAAAGAGGCAGAAGCCACGCCCACGAAGGAAAATTCCGGGACGATGATTTTGACTTCGCCTTTTTTGAAGAGTCAGGCTGGGGAATCTTGGCCGTAGCCGACGGTGCAGGAAGTGCCAAATATGCGCGCCAAGGCTCAAAAATCGCTTGTGAAGCGATCATCGAGTTCTTCCGGGAAAAATTGACTCCTGAACAAAACCAGGAATTCGAAGCGATTATACAATCGTTCAACCAAGACCGAAACGAAGAAAACCAGAAGAAACTTAGCCGGATAGTCATTGACCATTTAGGGAAAGCGGCACATTTTGCCCATTTACAGATCAATGAAGAAGCCCTCAGAAATAGTGCGGTTATCAAAGATTATTCTACTACGCTGGAGTTTTGTTTACTCAAGAAATATGATTTCGGTTATTTCGTCACCTCCTTTTGGGTTGGCGATGGAGGCATAGGCATCTATAACCGAGAGAAATTGGAAGTAATTGCCTTGGGCGTTCCCGACGGGGGCGAATACGCCGGCCAGACCCGCTTTTTGACTATGCCCGATATATTTGCCAATGAAAGCTTTTACAGACGGTTTTCGATAAAAATCGTAGAAGCTTTTACTGCCGTGATCTTAATGACAGACGGCATTACTGATCCGAAATTCCAGACCGATGCCAACTTATTAAAGGTGGAGAAATGGAACGAGTTGTGGGACGATCTGGGTGGGAATAACGCGGACAATGTGAAGGTCAGTTTTGATAAAACCAATACCGAAATAGAAAATGAGTTATTGACATGGTTGGACTTTTGGTCGGCTGGAAATCATGATGATAGAACCATAGCAATCATTTATTAATATTTTCAGCCATTTAGGTGTTAGTGATTAGCCATTAGGAAGAAAAACACTGATTACTAATCAGAAGAAACTAAATACTTGATTAATAATCAATTTATTATCAAGCACAAAGAAATTAATTTTGCCTAAGCCTAGAACCAAACACCTAAAAACTAATGGCTAAAAGGCTAAAACCTACCTATGGACAAAATAATTACCGTTAAAACCACCGATGGCACCAATATCCAGTTTGTAGACAATGGCTCTCCGATGCAGGGAGGGATGAAGGATGTGTTTTTTAGCCCTGACCGGTCGTATGTGGTGGCTTTTTATAGAGATGCCCAAGACCATAATTCCAAAGAAAGGCTCGTCAACATTGTCACCACATTTAGGGATCGGATTTTCAACCAGGCAGGTGGCGAGTATTGGAAAGACTTGTATTGCTGGCCTAGCCACATAGTTGAATACAATGGACGAATAGGGATTGTAGCCCCAGTTTATCTAAAGCACTTTTTCTTTACCACCGGCTATAATTCATCGGTTCCGTCGGATGTTAGTCTGAAAGGGAAGGAAAAGGAAGGAAAATGGTTCACCTCGGCTCAATTCAGAAATAAAAACTACAAGTTTCATTTAGACCCCAAAGAATTAGGCGACCGGTTTAAATTCCTGCTCATCTGTATTAAAATCTGCCGGGCTGTTAGGCGAATGCACGCTGCTGGATTGGCGCACTCCGATCTCTCCTATAAAAACGTATTGATTGATCCCACCACGGGAAATGCCGCCATAATTGACATTGACGGGCTGGTGGTTCCGGGCAAGTTTCCACCCGACGTCATTGGTACGCCTGACTTTATTGCTCCCGAAGTGATGGCTACCAAGCATTTACCTAAGACGGATCCTAACCGAAAGCTGCCCAGCATTGCTACGGACCGGCATGCACTGGCAGTTATGATCTATATGGATCTGCTGTACCGGCATCCCCTTCGCGGCGGAAAAGTACACGACCTAGACCCGCAAAAGGACGAAGAGCTTTCCATGGGTTCGCATGCCTTGTTTGTCGAGCATCCAAGCAATCTGGCCAACCGACCCAAATTAAACCAGGTCAAGCCCACGCATTTGCCTTGGGCCGATGTCGAAAAAGTGCCTTATACCGTGTGTGGCCCATACTTGAAGCAGCTTTTTGACAAAGCCTTTATTGATGGCTTGCACCAGCCTTCTGTAAGGCCCACCGCTGATGATTGGGAACAAGCTTGTATTAAAACCGTAGATTTGATGCAGCCTTGCCAAAATCCGACCTGTGACCAAAAATGGTTTGTGTTTGATAACACCACGAAGCCTAGCTGCCCGTTTTGCGGAACGCCCTACCGAGGCCAGTTGCCCGTGTTAAATCTCTATTGGTCCAGAACGGAAGGCGCGTTTGTGCCAGAAAATCATCGGTTAATGGTTTACCACAACCAATATCTGTATCCTTGGCACATCAACCGGAATATTTCGCCCAATGAGCGGTTAACGGCTGAGCAGAAAAAACCAGTGGGCTATTTTGTGTTACACCAGGGCAAATGGGTGTTAGTCAATCAAAACATGCCTTCTTTAAAAGATGTAACTGAAGGCAAAGACATTCCAATCAATCAAATGGTTGAGTTAACCGATAATAAGCAAATCCTGCTGTCAAAAGAAGAAGGCGGCAGATTAGTCATTGTTCAGTTAGTAGTTAGTAGTTAGTAGTTAGGTTGTTAGCCGTTAGTGATTAGGTTTTAAAACGATCTAATATTGGAGAAATGCCCATAATAGTTCAACCTAATTACCTTACTGCTAGAAGCCTAACTACTAATACCTAACCAGGTAACAGCTAAAAAAAGTATTCAATTTAACAGTAGATTAAAACTCAATGGAAATTTTACACCAATTATTTGGCGAGGACATTCAAGCAACGTTGTTTATCCTTTTAAACTTGATAGTGATTGAAAGTCTTTTGTCGGTCGATAATGCCGCCGTATTGGCAACGATGGTCATGGACTTGCCCAAAGAAGAAAGAAAGAAAGCGTTACGTTACGGTATTATTGGCGCTTACGTGTTCCGAGGCATCTGTTTATTAACCGCCGCCTATTTAGTCCAAATCTGGTGGTTGAAACCGCTGGGTGGTTTATATCTTTTGTATCTAGCCTACGATTACTTTAAGGGCAGAGCAACCCCGGAACACGACGACGATTATATTGACAAAAAGGGCAATTGGCTATATAAAATGACGGTCGGAAGCCTAGGGAATTTTTGGGCAACCGTCGCCTTGGTCGAAATAATGGACCTGGCCTTTTCTATCGATAATGTTTTTGCTGTGGTAGCCTTTACTGACAATATTTACCTGATCTTCACGGGTGTATTTATCGGTATTTTGGCTATGCGGTTTGTGGCACAAGGTTTTGTGCGGTTAATGGAGAAGTATACTTTTCTCGGAACCATTGCGTTCCTGGTTATTGGCATACTCGGCATCAAATTGACGCTGTCGCTATATGTTCATTTTTATCCGCACGCAGAATTTAGTAAGATTCTCGAAAGCGAAACCACTGACCTCTACTTTTCTATACTTACTGTAGCCCTTTTTATCATTCCCGTACTCACCTCTTTACTATTTAATTTCCCCCGGCGTTCCGATGCCGAGAGCAGTTAAGTCAAAAGTAGGCTACAATCTTTCCATCTCTTCGAAATTGATTGTCTTGTACGTAAGCCGCTCATTCTTAAGCCTCAATATTAGGAGCGCAACGATCGACTTGATGAAAGGCTACAATTTGGACGCATAGCAGCATACAAACGTGTCCCGCAATTAGTCGATTATTTATCCCCTTCTGATTAGCGTTGGTTTGATGTGCTGTTTTTCTTCCACACTCTCACTATGAAGAAAGTCCTCGGGAATGCTGAGAGATAATTTGGCCACTTTTTGAGGCTGCAATTTCTGCCTAAGTTTTACTTCAATATATTTATGAGTAAGTGCTGCTATCTGAAAAACTGTCACTAAGTATACAATTAATAGCATCGACAATAGTACAGGAGATTCAATTTTCAGGACTTTGATAGTGATTTCAAATACAATAGCAATGACAGCATGCACCATATAGATGGAATAAGAGTACTTCCCCATTGTTATAAAAAATTTATAAGAAAGCCACTGCGATAGTTTACCCTTTTCAAAGGCAAAACATAATATGGTAATGGCATAAGCGAGTGGAAGTAGAAAATTCACTCGCGCTGGTAAATACATTGTTGAGAGTAAGCTAACTAATAAAGCGGCTATCTCAAAAACAGTAAACGTATCGAGTGAAATGGTTTTCAAGTGGCGAGATAAAACACGATATAATTCATAAACGATACAACCAATAAAGAACCCAAACATGCATCTAAACATGCCAAAACTGGCAGTTATCTTAATGCTGTAAGTTCCAAATAGCCAATTAATTATTAACAAAGACCCCATTGAAAGTGCCATAAATATAATCACTCGCAATGATACTCGGAGTTGTTTTATATACACGATCGATAGACAAAACACCACATAGGCCACCATTTCGGCGCTAATACTCCAGGATGGATAGTTCCAGGATAAAGAGGTGATATTAAACGACTGGACAAATAACACATTGGTAATAAAGGAAGTAAAATTATTTATCGCAAAAACAGGGCTCTTGAATATGCCATAATCATATAACACATACTTTACTAACTCCATACCTAAACACACAATCAGTATAATAAAATGCAGTGGATAGAGCCTAAAAAAACGATTTTTCATAAACTCCCACTGCTCAGTACCAGAGGATAAATGAGCATAAGTATGATTGATAATAAATCCACTTAGTACAAAGAAAAAATCAACGAAGTAAAGACCTTTTTGGATAAGGAGGAATTGGCTTATAGGCCCTGCCGATTTAAAATGATAAATAGCAACAATAAAAGCGAATAAACCACGAAAGGAATCAAGAATAGTAAATCTTATTTTCATGTTGAATGCAATTTGCTTTAGATAGTTATTTTATTAAAAATTTCCTCTATGGTTTTGCCAAATGAAAGCGAAACAGCCCCGATCTATTTACAAAACAGACTAATGGTCAATTGTTTACCTATCATAAGCTAGCTCAGAGGCGGATTTTTGCTTAACAGGATTGAAGAGATAGAAGGAGGAGCTTGATTGGGTAACTGTAGGACGTAAGTGATAGGGATGTTGCCTTGCTCGGCAATTTTCCATAAGGTCATCCTTAAACGGTAGCGAACAGCGATGGGAGTTGACAGCTCTTGTGATAAACTTTTTATTATCCACTTTACTTGACGTTTTAAATAAGCTGTCTTCCCATTAGGAAATTGACCTCCTGTCTAAATAAATAGAGATGAACAACTTAAATGTTATAGGTAACACAAAGATAGTCAAAAATAAATATTCGTATTAGAGATTAAAAATACAAGTCATTTTTATTTTTAAGTAATTGATTTACAATGGATAATTCTTTGTCAGACCCATTATTTCAATAACTAACTCCAGCATCCAGTTCCAGAGACTATTATATACTGGGCATGTATCGAAATCAGACAGACCTAGGACAAGGCAATAGCAGTAGTGTATAAATAAGGCCAAACCTTACGATACAAATCAGAAACCAACTCCATTTATTGGCATTAACAATCCTGTTTTACCTGGATTAATTAAACGTATAGGAAGGAAAAAGTAAAAATATCGAATTAGCTCATTTAATTTTTTTTCAGGATATCCGCAAAAAACAAGCTCAATTTCCGCTATTTTGCCTATAAACTGAGTGATTAGATAAAAAACTGTAGGTAATTAGTAGAAAAAACTATTTTTTTTGAAAACTATCTATTAATTTTATGCTCGCTTGTTATGAATTACTGTTTTAACCTAAACATTTCTCATGTTATGTCAAAATCAAAATTAGAGTACATCTGGTTGGATGGTTACAAACCTACCCAGAGCCTGCGTAGCAAAACTAAAATTGTAAGAGACTTTAGTGGAAACCTGGAAGATTGTGAAGTTTGGTGTTTTGATGGTTCCTCTACAGAACAAGCGCCAGGTGGATCATCTGATTGTCTTTTGCAACCAGTTTTTATCTGCCCTGATCCAGAAAGAAAAGATGGCTTTTTGGTTATGTGCGAAGTATTGTCACCTGATGGTACCCCGCATCCTTCTAATGGCCGCGCTACAATTGAAGACGATGATAATGATTTCTGGTTCGGCTTCGAACAAGAATATTTCTTATGGAATCCAGAAACTAACAAACCACTTGGCTTCCCAGCCAACGGATTTCCCCCTCCCCAAGGTCCTTATTACTGCTCAGTTGGCGCTTCTAATGCTTATGGCCGCGACATCGTAGAAGAACACCTGGATACTTGCCTGGATGCTGGACTAAACGTAGAAGGCATTAATGCTGAAGTAGCTGCTGGTCAGTGGGAATTTCAGATTTTTGCTAAAGGTGCCAAAGCTGCCGGTGATCAAATCTGGATTGCTCGTTACTTGCTAGAAAGAGCAGGCGAAAAACATGGCCTATCTATTAACTGGCATTGCAAACCGTTGGGTACCCTTGATTGGAATGGTTCTGGTATGCATGCTAACTTCTCCAATACCTTGCTGCGCGAAGCAGGAAACAGAGACGTATACGATTCCATTTGCCAGGCATTCGCTCCTTTAGTGAAAGAACATATTGAAGTATACGGTGCTGACAATCACCTTCGTCTAACCGGTAAGCACGAAACACAGTCTATCGACTCTTTCTCTTACGGGGTATCTGACCGGGGTGCTTCTATCCGTATTCCAATTGCTACAGTAGAACGTGGCTGGAAAGGCTGGTTAGAAGATCGTCGTCCTAACTCTGCTGCTGATCCTTATAAAGTTGCTGCCCGTATCATCAAGACGGTAAAAACAGCCAAAGTAGTTGTAGCAGCGGCAGCAGAAGTTACTGTATAAAACTAAGCTGATCATCCTATTTTTCTATTCATACCAAAGGCAGGGCGAAAGTCCTGCCTTTGTCGTTTTCTCGGTTGCCATTTCAAAAACTGCCATTCAGGCTACACAATCAGTAACAAGCTTTTACAGCAGGGAGACGCATCAGCAAATAGACCAACCAGCACGCATACAGCGTATGCTCAGCCATGCCAACCTGGTAGTAACAGCCTGGGAGGGCAGCAAATTAATTGGAATCGCCCGTTCTCTGTCAGATTTTGCTTTCTGCACCTATCTCGCCGACCTGGCTGTAAGGAATGAATACCAGCGCCAATGCCTTTGTTATTCCGAAAAAAAGATAAGTAAGTGACCCGAGAGCGACCCTCGCCGGCGATGCTGGTAGGCTAAAATGATGATGGGGAAGGTAGGTAAAAGAATACTATTAACTTTTTCTACCTTTCCCCAAAACCTGTAACTTGCAGCCTGAGTAGATGTCTTCATAAAATCCACTTATTGATTCATAAACTCATAAACTTATAAACTCATTGACTCAATAAATGTTAGTAGACAAAGAAACCCTGAGGAAAATTGCCCATCTTTCCCGATTAGAGGTAGAGGAAAAAACGGAGAAAGACCTGATCAACAGCATGAATACCATCCTGACCTGGATGGAGAAGCTGAATGAAATTGATACTTCGCAGGTAGCGCCACTTACGCACATGTCAGAAGAAGTGAACGTGCTGCGCGAAGATGAGGCAAAACCCCACCTGCCACACGAAAAAGGCCTGCGCAATGCGCCTAAAAAAGACTCAGATTACTTCCGTGTACCTAAAGTTATGGAGTAGTTCGATTGATGTGCTAATGAGATGATATGCTAATGTGCTGATGTGTATATGTATCCATTGCTTTTATTTAGTGTAGCATTAGCATATCAGCACATCGAGACTCCCTTTTCTGCAATTCATGGAAACCTTGTTTTTTTGGAAAAATTGGTATAAAAAAGACCAACGCATCTATATTTTTGCCCTGGCTATTCTTGCGCTTGCTTTGCTCACTTACCTGGTGCAGTTCTGGTTAGGCGATAGTGCTATTATTCAATGGACTAGCCAAAGCGAGTTGGAAGATCTTCCCGTTGAGCTCGACACTTTTCGTCGCGGCATATTCCCCTTGCATTCCGATGCCCTCAACTATATAATTACCGAACGGTTTGCCGCCACCGATATGGCCGTTAATCATACGTCAGGCTACCTGTTCCTTGGCTTGCTGGCTTTAGGAGCCATGATGGCACTTACAACCATTACCTTTCTTAGTTTATTATGGTATGCAGTTGGCATGGCTTCGTTTATTGGGCTACTGGTTAGCTTCCGGTTCGAATTAATTGCGTTATTCGGTTGGCACAATAATATCGTCCTCGCTGTTTTGTTAGTGCTCTATGGCGGCTTCAGCTATTATTTTCATGCTTTCCGTACCGACACGAGTCTTGTGGTACGCTTGCTTGTTTTTTCCCTCCTTACGGGCTTAGTAGCCACGGCGGTAGGGCTTTTTACCACCGTTCCTTATCCAGCCCTGCTCCTCAGTAGCTACGGTATTGTGGTTCCTCTGGTGGTCACCATCGTTTTTACGTTCATCATTTCCACCGAAATACCTTACGCTTTTCTTTACCTCATCACCCGGTCGAATACGGAAGGTAGCGGAAAAAGCTTTCTGCATTTTACCGTTGTCAGCGTCATCTACGTGGCTAACCTGCTGGTGATTTACATGAAAAATGCGGGTATTGTAGACTTAAACATGCTGTTTTTCAGTCCTTTCCTCATCTTTGCTGTTTCGGCTGTATTGGGTATTTGGGGGCATCAAAAGAGAAGCATCTTGTTTGAAGGTATCATTGCCTACGTGCCTTATGGGGCTTTGTTATATGCGGCTTTAGGTATTATCAGCCTGGCCACTGTAGGCTATTCTTTCTCCACGGCCAACGATCCGTTAATTGAGGTAGTCGAAGATGCCATTGTATTCAGCCACCTGGCGATGGGCATTGTCTTTTTTCTTTACATCCTCGTTAATTTCGGCGGTCTGCTCCGGCAAAATATGCGGGTGTATAAAATTGCCTATAAGCCCACCCTGATGCCCTACTATATGGCCCGTGCCGCGGCTGTACTCATTATGGTTTCCTTTTTCGTTTATTCTAATATGGCAGCTTATCAACAGGCCATTGCGGGCTATTACAATGGACTAGGCGATTCAAATACGGCCATGAAAGAGTATTTCCTGGCCGAACAATATTACAAAATGGGTTCGCAATACGGGTGGAACAACCACAAATCGAACTACGCGCTGGCATCATTGGCACGGAAGCAGAACGACGCCGTCGCAGCCGGATATTATTTCAGTAAAGCGACATTAAAAAACCCATCACCTTATGACTATGCTAGCCTAAGCCAGATTCTACTCCAGGATGACCAGTTTTTTAAGGCTTTGTTTACGTTGAAAGAAGGCATACAGAAGTTTCCCGAAAGCGGAGAGCTGTACAATAACCTGGCTTTGCTCTACAACCGAACCAGCCTGGCCGATTCTGCCTTCCTGTTCTTCGACCAGTCAAGACAGTTTGCGAAGCGTTCGGAAGTGGTGGAAAGTAACCTCTTGGCTTTTTGGGCAAAAAACAACGGCATTCGCCCTATCGACTCTTTATTAATCAATACTGTGTCCATTGATTACCTGCCTTTCCAGAATAACAAAACTGTCTTGCAGAACTTATTGGGAGCCAAGGCGAAGAAAAGCTGGCAGCCCGCGCTGGCAAATGATTCGACCCTAAGTCGAAATACCTTTGCCTACCTGTTTAACCAAGCCGTGGGGCAAGCCCTTCAGCCCGATACTACCTTGCCCCGCAGACTAGCGGCTTTAGCGCGACATCCGGCCAATAGCCTGTATGCCGAAGAGCTGGCCTTTGCCCACGCCTGCTACGAATATCGCTTTGGTAACCGGGGAGCAGCAATTGAAATCTTGAAAAACCTGTGCCAGCAAGCCACCGACCGCGCCGACTTCTTCAACCTTACCCTGGGTGCTTGGCTATTGCAACAGGAAGCCTACCGCTTATCGGCTGAATATTCGGCTAAATCGCAAAAGCCGGAAGCGCGTTTTAACCGAGCTGTAGCGTTGTCGCAAGGGGGAATGGAAGAGGAAGCCAAGGAGGCGTGGCAGCAAATTGTTCAGTTGGCCGATTCAGTTCAAAGTGATAAGCAACCTGTGTCGCCAGAATATGTGGAGATGAAACCGCTGGCGGCAAAGATGCTAGCGATCTATCATCCAACGATAAAGCCTGAAAGCCTGGATGAAGAAGGCAAAGTGATGTATTTGCTTTATCGAGGCAATCAATTGACTGAAGCGGACAAAGGAACGTATGCTGAACTGTTACCTAAAGTGAAAGAACTAGCCAGTCATGCCGAAGAAGAGAATGAAAAACTGTTTATTCGTGCGCTTGACTATGAAAACAAAGGCAATCTAAAACAAGCAGAGACGTTGTATAAACAAGTTTTGCTGCGGGCACCGCTGAATGAGAAGATAATCATTCACGTGAGCCAGTTTTACCGCGACAAACTAAAAAACAACGATGCCGCTTACAATGGACTGGTCAATACGGTGCAACTCAATCCTTATTCGGTAGCCGTGTATAAGGCCTATATCAGACAAAGCCTGGCTATGGGACTGCTTACCTACGCCGAGCAAGGACTCGAAACCCTGAAAGACATCACTACGCCAGCCGATTATCAGGCATTTTTGCCGGAATACCAGTCGAAAGTGGCTTTGATAGAAAAACAGGCGGAGGGTTTTCAGTAAAAGTATTAGCTTTAAGTCTGTTGGTTCTCAATTTAATCTATCATCCCCGCACTAACTCATTCACTCCATGAAAATCATCGAAACCGTCAACATTTCCAAACGGTACGTGATGGGCAGCGAAATTATCGACGCGCTCAAAACTATTACGATCAATATTAATAAAGGGGAATACGTAGCCTTTATGGGTCCTTCTGGCTCGGGCAAGTCTACGTTGATGAACATTATCGGTTGCCTGGATACGCCTACGAGTGGCAAATATGTCCTTAACAACAAGGACGTAAGTGATATGGATGAAAATGAACTAGCGGAGATACGAAACAAGGAAATAGGCTTTATTTTTCAGAATTTCAACCTTTTACCTCGTTCTTCGGCATTGGACAATGTAGCCTTGCCACTCATTTACGCCGGTTATAGCAAAAGTATCCGCACCGAGATGGCCATGGAAGCGCTCAAAAACGTAGGGCTGGAAACCCGCTCCAAGCACCAGCCTAACGAACTTTCCGGCGGTCAGCGCCAACGGGTAGCTATTGCCCGTGCCCTGGTAAACAAACCCAGTATCCTGCTGGCTGATGAGCCGACGGGAGCCTTGGATTCAAAAACTTCTTCTGAGATTATGGATTTGTTCGAAGAGCTCTATAGCAAGGGAAATACCATCATTATGGTTACCCACGAAGAAGATATTGCCAAGTATGCCCACCGAATTGTACGCCTCCGCGATGGATTAATTGAAACTGACTTGGTAAATAAGGATATTCATAAGGCCTTGTCTTTGGCCAATCACTCTTAAGCAATTAGTAAATATTCGCTCTGGTTTTATTGGCAGCCGTTATTCATGCCAAGGCTTTCCCAATATTCCATTCCCTCTTCTCAGGTCTGTGCCACACTAACAGGTGTTAGCACAGGCCTTTTTTTGTGTGTTTACAATCCCGTGGCTGGTGCGGATTCCGGCAGTAACCGCACCAGCCACCGGGAATAAAACTAAGAGGCAGGCAAGGCAGGTCTAAAAAAACAATTCGTCCTGGACACATGGACAACCTATTTGAACGATAATTGACTTATCATTGCAGAGAATGAAATGGTTCGCTGTCGTCTTTAGTCTTTATCTGATAGGCATGTCTTGCATCCCTTGCACAGACGAGGTGGTGACTATGGCTTCTCAATCGATTTCCTTACCGATCGATTGTGCCGATACGCTGCCAGATTTTTGTTCACCCCTGTGTGTTTGTAGCTGTTGCGGCGTACATGTCACCCTTACAAGCCCGATTGTAGTGGCCAGCCGCCTGTCATTTACCCAGGATGGCGACCTTCCTGGATACCAACAGCCTATCATTGACGAGCTTCCTTGCGTTATCTGGCAACCCCCCAAAATCTGATTTCTCCTCCCTTTCTATTTATTTTATTGGCTTATAAACTGCCTAGCATCCTCTTATTCTGGCCTATAGGCTAGGTTAATGATTCTTTTCAGCGATTAGGCTAGTAGCCATTTATTTATCCGTTCAAGATTGTTTTTCAAAAAGCTCATTGGATTTTCCTGTGCTGTAAATTTTAGTATCGATGCTAGATCAGATTATAGAATTTTCGATCAAAAACAAAATTATTATCGGGCTCTTCACCCTGGGGCTTATGATCTGGGGCGGCTATTCCCTAACCCAGCTTCCAATTGATGCCGTGCCTGACATTACGAACAACCAGGTGCAGATTATCACCTCTGCCCCTACGCTGGCTGCGCAGGAAGTCGAGCGCTCTATCACTTTTCCAGTGGAAATGGCCATGGCCAATATTCCTGATGTAGTAGAAAGCCGTTCTATTTCCCGTTTTGGGCTATCGGTAGTCACCATCGTCTTTAAAGACCAAGTAGATATCTACCGAGCCAGGCAGATGGTGAGCGAACGCATGAAGAGTGCAGAAGCCGAAATCCCCGTTGGTTTAGGCAGGCCGGAACTGGCGCCCGTCACGACTGGTCTGGGAGAGATTTACCAGTATATTCTGCATACGAAGCCTGGTTTCGAGCACAAGTATTCTCCCATGGACTTGCGCACTTTTCAGGATTGGATTGTCCGGCGGCAATTATTAGGTACACCTGGCGTGGCAGATGTGAGCAGTTTTGGTGGCTATTTGAAGCAATACGAGATCGCCATTGATCCCGAAAAGTTGCGAAGCACCAACCTGGCCATGTCGGATATCTTTACTGCCCTGGAGAAAAACAACGAAAATACGGGGGGAGCCTATATTGACAAAAAACCCAATGCCTACTTTATTCGGGGCTTAGGTTTAGTCAATACGATAGAAGACATTAGGAAAATAGTGGTAAAAAACACCCATAGTGGCCTGCCCATTTTTATTCGAGATGTGGCCACTGTTGGGTTTGGCAGTGCAGCCCGCTACGGAGCCATGACACGCAACGAGGAGGGAGAAGTGGTAGGGGCAATGGTATTGATGCTAAAAGGGGCTAACTCTGCTCAAGTAATCAAAGACGTAAAGGATAAGGTGGCGACCATCCAAAAGACGCTGCCCGAAGGAGTGGTCATAGAAGCCTTTCTGGATCGCACCCACCTGGTCGACCGGGCGATTGGCACTGTATCCAGGAATCTGATGGAGGGAGGGCTCATTGTCGTATTTGTGCTGGTGCTCATGTTGGGCAACCTGCGGGCGGGGCTGGTGGTGGCTTCTGTTATTCCGCTGGCTATGCTGTTTGCGATTGCTATGATGAATCTGTTCGGGGTTTCGGGCAACCTGATGAGTCTGGGAGCCATTGACTTTGGTTTAATTGTAGACGGTGCAGTAATTATTGTGGAAAGCATTGTACACCGTATTTCCAGCAATGCCTCTTTACACGGCCTGGGAAGGTTAAACCAGCCTCAGATGGACGAACAGGTGCGGGATGCGTCGATTAAAATCCGTAATTCGGCTGCATTCGGAGAAATTATTATCCTGATCGTGTATCTGCCAATCCTGGCGTTGGTCGGTATTGAGGGCAAGATGTTCAAGCCCATGGCTGAAACGGTCGCCTTTGCCATTATGGGCGCATTTATTCTTTCGCTTACCTACGTACCCATGGCTTCGGCACTGTTTCTCAGCAAGAAAACCGTGCATAAAAAGAACTTCTCCGACCGGATGATTGCCTTTTTTCATCGACTTTACACGCCTGTTATCCATTTTTCATTAAAGAATAAAATGACAGTTATGGTTATTTCAGGCACTCTATTAGCCTTCAGCTTATTCATATTTAGTCGGTTAGGAGGAGAATTCATTCCGACTTTGGAGGAGGGAGATTTTGCCGTGGAAACCCGCTTGATGTCTGGCGCCTCCCTTTCGCAAAGTGTCGAGGTCATGAAAGAGGCCAGCGGCATTCTGTTAAAGCAATTCCCGGAAGTAAAACAAGTCGTAGGCAAAATAGGCTCCTCTGAAATTCCCGTTGATCCGATGCCCATTGAATCGGGTGATATGATGATTATACTCAAGGACAAAGAGGAGTGGACCAGCGCTAGTACCCGGGAAGCATTGGTAGAAAAAATGAGCGAAGCCCTGGAACAACTCCCTGGCGTCGAGTTTGGTTTTCAGCAACCCATTCAAATGCGCTTTAATGAACTGATGACTGGTGCTAGACAAGATGTAGCGATTAAGTTATTCGGAGAGGACTTGGAGGTATTGGTGGCGCAAGCCAAACAAATGGCCAATCTGGTGAGGCCAGTGAACGGTGTTCAGGATCTGTATGTGGAGAAAATCACTGGCTTACCACAGATACAAGTGAAGTATAATCGTGACCGCATCGCCCAATACGGGTTAACGATTTCGGATGTGAATCGGGTGCTGCGGACGGCTTTTGCTGGGGAAACGGCCGGGGTGGTATTTGAAGGCGAAAAACGATTCGATATGGTTGTGCGCTTAAGCAGCCCTTTTCGCCAAAGTTTGACTGACATACAAGCGTTATTTATTCCCTTACCCGATGGCAACCAGATTCCGCTGGAGCAAATAGCCACGGTAAGCTTTGAAGAAGGGCCGATGCAAATTTCCCGCGAGGATACCAAAAGACGGATTACCGTTGGGTTTAACGTTCGGAATCGGGATGTGGAATCTATTGTAACGGAAATCCAACAGAAGCTGGATCGAAACCTAAAGCTACCGGCTGGGTATTATCTCACCTACGGAGGGCAGTTTGAGAACTTGCTGGAAGCCAAACAGCGCCTTGCCGTGGCTGTGCCCATGGCCTTGTTTTTGATTTTAATCCTATTATACTTCACGTTTGGTTCGGTTCAACAGACCTTGCTTATTTTTACAGCAGTGCCTTTATCGGCCATTGGGGGCATATTTGCTCTATGGATCAGGGGAATGCCTTTTAGTATTTCGGCTGGCGTAGGTTTCATTGCCTTGTTCGGGGTGGCCGTGTTGAATGGCATCGTATTGATTGGTTACTTCAACCAATTGAAAAGTGAAGGGGTGACAGACATTATCGAACGGGTGCTGATTGGTACTGAGGTGCGCCTACGACCTGTGTTGATGACGGCCTTGGTTGCGTCCTTCGGATTCTTACCGATGGCGCTGTCTTCTTCTGCCGGAGCGGAGGTACAAAAGCCTCTGGCTACGGTAGTCATAGGCGGGTTACTCACGGCCACTTTACTCACGCTAGTCGTATTGCCTGTGCTATACGTTTTTATGGCCAAAAAAGAAGAAGAGGAAGGAAGGCGGCTTGGTTCTAATTCCATCAGCCCGGCTTTGCCACTGCTTCTGTTGCTGGTCGCCTGTCTTTTTTTTCCAGCAAATGGCTATGCCCAGACTTCCACACCCGCCAGAACTTTTACGCTGGCCAAGGCGATTGACGAAGCATTAAAAAACAATGGAAGCATTCAAACGGCTACTCTGGAGATTGAAGCCCAGAAAAATAGCCGTAAAACAGCGGTAGATTTGGGCAAAACGGCTTTTAGTCTTACCAGAGGGCAAATCAACAGCATTCATACTGATAATAACTTCACGCTTACGCAAAATTTCGCCTTTCCGGGCTTGTACGCGCATCAATCGAATTTGGCTCAGTCCATGGTCAAAAGCAGCGAGCAGCAATTGCGGATCAGGCAAAACCAGTTGACCAGGGACGTAAAAAACGCCTATGTTCAGTTGACTTATTTCCTTTCTCAAAGGAAACTGCTCATTCGCCAGGATAGCATTTACACCCGTTTCGCAAAGGCGGCTCAACTTCGATACAAGACCGGAGAATCCAATTTTCTGGAAACCGCCACGGCCGAAACCCAACTGATGGAGCTCAAAAGTGCTTTGGCTCGGACAGAAGGCGATATTATCATTGGGCAACGGCAATTACAAACGCTGCTGAATACAACAGCGCAAGTCTCCATTGCCGACTCCAACCTGACGAAATGGGCATTCGAGGCAGCTATTGATTCTAGTACGCTGGTTCAAAATCCAACGTTGGCTTTGCTCAGGCAGGAGATGGAGGTAAATAAGCAGGCGAGCAAAGTAGAAAAAGCGCGGCTATTGCCTGACTTTAGTCTGGGTTATTTCAATCAGTCACTGAATGGCACGCAGCTCATCGACGGGGTTGAAACAAATTATACCTCGCGCAATCGTTTTACGGGGTTTCAGGTTGGCATTGCCCTTCCGCTGTGGTTCCGGCCTCAGGCCGCCCGAATCGCCACGGCTAAAATCAATGAACAGATTGCGGCCATTAACTTCGATCATCAACAAAGGCAGTTAGAAGGCGAACTAGCCATACTCGTGCAGCAGTGGCTGAAGTACCGCAACAGCCTGGCATACTACGAAAAGAGCGCCTTGCCCCAAGCAGAGCTTATCGTACAGCATGCCCAGAAAAGCTTCCGCGCCGGTTCGATTGATTACATAGAATATGTACACGGCCTTACCCAGGCCATGAGTATTCAAACCAATTACCTGCAAAATTTGCATCAGCACAACCAAGCCATTATTTCCATCGAATTTATTTTAGGAGAAAAATAACCATGAAAACGTGCATCCTGTATCTGTTGTTAGGCGGTCTGTGGATCAGTGCCTGTAACACCCAACCCGAAACCCAAGCAGCTATTCAAGAAACTGATTCCACCCGTGCCACTTCTACCCAAGCCCACGAAGCGCATGCGGATAATCACGTTGAACTCAGTGCGGCTCAAGCGAAAAGCATCAACCTACAACTGGGGAATATGGAGCAGAAGAATCTGAGCGAGGTGGTGAAAGTGAGTGGTAAGCTAGATGTGCCCCCGCAGAATTTAGTGACAATTCATGCGCCTGTGAGTGGTTTTGTCAAAAGCACGGATCTTTTGCAAGGGATGCCGGTAAAAAAAGGCCAGGTGATTGCCATTTTACAAAACCAAGACTACGTACAGATACAGCAAGACTACGTGGAAAGCAAGAGTCGAGTGGAGTTTCCGGGAAAACGTCAATTCAGACAAAGTTTTTCAGCAAACCCAATCCGACTACAAAATTGCCCAGGCGAGAATCACTTCTCTGGAAGAGCGAATGAAACTAATCGGTTTAGATCGTAAGCAGGCTTTGGCAGGCAAGTTTAGCACGACTATTCCCATCCGAACGCCCATCAGCGGTTATGTTACGCAGGTGAATGTAAACCTGGGCAAGTTTGTCAACTCTACCGATGCCATGTTTGAAATCGTTAACACTGAACACTTGCACGCAGAGTTGATGGTATTTGAAAAGGATGTGATACGAATCAGGAAAGGCCAGAAAATACGTTTTACCTTGCCCAACGAAAGCAATCAACAGCGGCAGGCTACCGTCTATTTAATTGGCAAGGAAATCGATCAAAACCGTGCCGTGCGCGTCCATGGCCATCTGGATCAGGAAGATACGAACCTGTTGCCCGGTATGTTTATCAATGCTGTGATTGAAGTGAGTGCGAATACCGTTAGTGCCGTTCCCGAACAAGCGGTAGTGAAATCAGAAGGCAAGCAATACATTTTTGTCCAGCGCCAAGGGCACGAAGAGCAGCCAAACGATAAGCCTCGGAAAGAAAAAGCCACCGAAGAAGTCCAGGCGGGAGAAACGACATTTGAGATGATAGAAGTAAAAACGGGAGTGTCCGATTTAGGGTACGTCCACATTACGCCTCTTCAGGAGATACCAGCCAATGGTAAAATAGTAATACAAGGCGCTTTTTTCCTATTATCGCACAAAAATAATGCGGAAGGTGGTGGCGAAGAGCACGGACATTAACAAAAGCCAACCCTCGCAACATAACCAATAAAGCCACTTTATCAGCTACTTTCCATTTATACACATCCCTACCCAATTGAATAGCAGTAGCTTCACCATCAGATTCAGCCGAATATAATATAGGTCTTGTAATGGGTATAAAATTAACAGAGCTGCCCTTGAAAGGGCAGCTCTGTTAATAATTGAATAAGAAGAGTGTACTTCCACCGTCTACTCCTATAATTATTTAGCAACAAATTCTTGTTGGTATAATGCTTGCGATTCCTCAATAATGCGGTAAGCATCCTCTTTGCCTAAAAATTGCTCTACCGTTACTTTCTTGTTTTGCAATTTTTTGTAGTCCTCAAAAAACTGTTTCATTTCTACAATTGTATGCGGAGGCAATTCAGAAATGTCATTGATATAGTTCACTGACATATCGTATTTGGCCACCGCTATGATCTTGTCATCAATTTCGTCGCTGTCTATCATCCGCATTACGCCAATCACTTTGGCATCTACCAGACACATAGGATGCAAATCTATGGAGCTAATAACCAGAATATCAAGTGGATCGTTGTCGTCGCAATAGGTTTGGGGAATGAAGCCGTAGTTGGCCGGATAGTGTACTGCCGAAAACAACACGCGATCAAGGCGCAGCAAGCCGCTATCTTTATCGAGCTCATATTTACCTTTGCTGCCTTTGGGGATTTCAATAATGGCATTGACCGTTTGCGGAGCATCTTCTCCAAAAGAAATGGCATGCCAAGCGTTAGAATGGTTCATCTTTAATTTTAGGTTAAGGTTAAGGTAAGGTTATCTAGTAAATTTTGTCATTCATCCATAGAAAAACCAGTTGGCAAGTTACACATTTGTCCTAAACTGCGCCTAATAATTCAAGCTTGGTTTAGGGTACAAAAGCAGCAAAAGCGTAAAAAATGGCAATAAAAAAGCCTTTTCAACTATGATTTGAAAAGGCTTTTTATGTTTTGTTGAAAAATTGCAATAAATGGCTTGAATAGTTTAATCGGCCTTAATACGCATAATCATCGCTGTTTCGGAAGCTGCCCGAGCGGTTTACAGCGTTATCATAGTGGCCTTTCATCTTCTTAACAAATTTCCCTAGCCTTTTAGACGCCTTTGGTGAGTCATCAATTAAGTTTTCGTCAGTCAGGTCAATGTTAGCGTACAAAAGATTTTTGGTGGAGGTCTTCTTGTTTAACTTCATAGCAGGTAAGGGTTTAACGGGTTAGAGAAAATTTGCTTTTGTAGTAACTACGCTTTCAGTAGTCAGCCTGGAGCGGTTAGCTACATATTTATTTTATTTAACTAATTGACATACAGACATTTTCAGTACACCTTTTATTTCAAGATAAAAATTTTGTTTCATCTTTTAAGGCTATACCGGACACCTTTCTATTTAACGACTGACTTACCAGGTAAAAAGCTTTTTCGGCGGCCATCTCGTACGACAAACCTTCTGGGCGTATATTAGAGATGCAGTTCCTGGTTTCATCCGTCAGCCCTGGATGAGGGCCGTAAGTGAGGTAGATTCCCATGCTGTTAGGCGAGCTTAGTCCTGGCCTTTCACCGATCAGTATCAACGACAAACGGGACTTTAACAAGAAGCCAATCTCATCACTGATGGCTACCCGTGCATGCTCTACTACTGTAATGGGCGCTAAGGTCAGGCCAGCAGCCCGGAATTGGGGTATAATAATTTCCAGCAAGTTGACCGCATGGTCGTTGATGGCCGTTGCCGAAAGACCGCCCGCAAGTATCAGGGCTATGTCTGACGATTGGGCTCTCCAGGCAGATGACATGTGCGATAATGTCTGTAGTGAGGCGTCATTCAAGCGGCGTCCCAAATCTGGCCGTTGCAAATACGTCCGCCTGTTTTGCGTCTGGCTATGCATTTCCAGCAATGGCAAGCCGAACTGGCGAAGTCCGTTTGTGAGACTTGGCAAATCAAGCGTAGAATAGACGGCATCCCGGGCGTGGGCATGGGCCAATTTAAACTTCAATGATTCACGTACTGGCACACTGGTGCCCGCTCTACCCAACGCAATCCGCGCGGCTGTATAATTTCGAAGAGAAGACCAGGAGTCGGGTTGGAAATTGTTCTGCTGGGGCAGAGATGGATCGGGCATGAGAAGCAATCGTTTAATTAATGAACAATAGAATAATTCAATTTAGAGAAAGTGAAATTTTGCTTTTTCCTCCATTTAAAGAACAAATCTTAAAATAAGACCCGTTTTTAGCCTATATTCTAAAACATTTGTAAAAGTAAATTAGAAGATTGGATAGATTGCAAACGACCTTTCTGATCGAAGATGCCCATTTGCATCAACCATTGCTCAAACTCTGGTGCCGGACGCAATCCCAGTATTTTTCTTACGTATAAGGCATCGTGAAAAGAAGTGGACTGGTAGTTAAGCATAATGTCGTCAGCTCCGGGTATGCCCATAATAAAATTACAGCCCGCTACGCCCAAGAGGGTGAGCAAGTTATCCATATCGTCCTGGTCTGCTTCGGCGTGGTTGGTATAGCAAACGTCCATTCCCATCGGCAAACCGAGTAATTTGGCGCAGAAATGGTCTTCCAGCGCCGCACGAATAATCTGCTTGCCATCGTACAGGTATTCTGGCCCAATAAAACCGACCACCGAATTGACCAGCAAAGGCTTGAATTTACGGGCTACCGCATAGGCCCTGGCTTCGCAGGTTTGCTGATCTACACCATGGTGACTATTGGCCGAAAGTGAGCTTCCCTGGCCGGTTTCAAAGTACATAACATCCTGACCTACAGTCCCTCTATTTAGTGATATCGCTGCCTGATGCGCTTCGTTCAGGAGAGATAAATCGACGCCAAAACTTGCATTCGTGCTTTCTGTCCCGCCAATAGACTGAAAGACCAAATCTACAGGAGCTCCCTGCCGAATAATTTCGATGGTAGTGGTGACATGGCAAAGGATACAGGTCTGCGTAGGAATGTCGTATCGCTGCCGGACGGTATCTAACAACTGTAGCAGATTGACTACCGAAGCGGGATTGTCGAGCGCTGGATTAATGCCAATCACGGCATCGCCACTGCCGTAAAGCAGTCCGTCTACCAGGCTGGCCATGATGCCACGCGGGTCATCGGTAGGGTGGTTGGGTTGCAGACGGGTAGAAAAGCGGCCTTTCAGACCCAGGGTATTCCGAAAGCGCGTAATGACTTCACACTTTTGAGCCACAGCAATCAAGTCCTGGTTGCGCATCAGCTTAGAAACCGCCGCCGCCATCTCCGGCGTTATGCCCGAAGCTAGTCCCTGCAAGGTAAGCGTATCTACTTCTTCCGAAAGCAGCCAGTCCCGAAAATCGCCAACTGTCAGGTGGCTGATGGGTTTGAAAGCTACCATATCGTGCGAGTCTATGATGAGCCGGGTGACTTCGTCCTGTTCGTAGGGAATAACGGCTTCGGTAAGGAAGGTTTTGAGGGGCACATCGGCCAGTGTCATCTGAGCAGCTACTCGTTCTTCGTAACTATCTGCCGCCAGCCCCGCCAGTGCGTCACCCGAACGAAATGGTGTCGCCTTTGCCAACAAGGCCTTCAAGTCGGCAAAGTGATAAGTATGGTTGCGGACGGTATGTTGGTAAGGCATGGGGATTGATGTGATGATATGGGGATGTGCTGATGTGCGGATTGTTTTGCTGCCATTGTTGCAATTCTTTTGCTAAACCCGGCAGGTTTTGGAAACCTACCGTTTATACACATGTCTGTCAGCGTTGATTATTAGTGAGTTACAAA
>JAZKGK010000155.1:0-17147 GCA_040385915.1 Bacteroidota bacterium | reverse complement strand
TCGCTCTCCGCTGTTCGACGTGTTGGTGGTGCTGCAAAATACGGAAGTGGCTCAACACGATGCCCAGCTCTCGCAGGTGGCCGTAGATAACCTGGCCGTTACTATTGACAAGTGCGAATTTGACCTGATCTTTAACCTGACTCCTTCAGCTGAGGGACTGTTTATCGCTACGCATTATAGTGTAGAGTTATTTGAAGAAGAAAGCATGCTGATTTTACTGGAGAAATTAAAGCTAGTCTGCGAAGCGGTTAGCCTTCAGCCAGATATGCCCCTGTCCGAACTGGTTATTGAGATGCAGGAAGAGAGGAGAATAAAAGAAAATAATGCCGGTTTAGAATTTAATTTTCACTAGAGGTATCCATAATTTAATTTTCTTTTACTAAATTTTTTAATGGGCTATTCACTATAAAGTAATGAACATTGCTTTATAGTGAATAGCCCATTACTCATTCATTACCCATTGTTAATTGCTCATTGTTAATTGTTTATTGATAATTGTTAATTGTTTATTGATAATTGTTTATTGATAATTGCCCACACCTAATTCACTATACAGCAATTATTTACTCGCGCCTGTTGACTGGGAGCGGAAATCTGACTGCTTACTAAGTCCTCCCATTCTATGAAATTGTCCGATTATAAGTTGCTTGATAAGAGCAGCAGAAACAAATTTGCCCAAGTGGTAGAGGCGTTTAATCATACCTCCACTCCCTATCCTGACCACGCCACCATTCATTCTCTCTTTCGGGAGATGGTCGTACAAAGTCCCGATCAGGTAGCTATGGAATGGGTGGATGAAGTCGGTCAGCCCTGTACCTGCACCTATGCCCAACTCGATCAGGACTCGGATGGTATTGCTCGCTTTTTGCAAAGCCAAGGCATCCAGGCCGAAGAAACGGTTGCGCTCCTGTTAGAGTCGTTTGAACTGCTGATACCGAGTGTGTTGGGTATTCTGAAGTGTGGCGCGGCCTATACCGCCCTCAGCCCCAGCTTTCCCTTCGACCGCAATAAATATATTCTTACCGATACCGCGGCCCGCCTCCTGCTGTCGGAAAAGAAATTCATCAAAGAACTCCATAAACTGCAATGGGAATGTGCGGCCTTGTCCACCTTCGTCTGCCTGGACTGCGAGGACGTGTATAAGGAAGAAGAAGCGGCCAACGAACTCATGAAAAAGGAGTTGTGGGACTACGTGGGCGAAGAATCGGTCGATGATATTTCGGGCGGTGGTTGGGTCAATAGCTTCACAGGCGAAAATCTGAGCCGCTTGGTGATGGATGAATATGGCGATAACATTCTGAAAAAGTTAAAGCCGCTGCTGCGCAAAACCGACAAAGTATTGGAAATCGGCTGCTCTTCGGGGATCAGTATGTTTCGGTTAGCACGCCTCGTAGCCGAATACCACGGCACCGATTTGTCCGATGAGATTCTTAAAAAGACTGAGTTAGAGAGACAACAACGGGGCTTGTCGCACGTGAAGTTGCACGTGTTGCCAGCCCATCAGGTTCAGCAAACCAACGAAACCGACTTTGATGTCATCATTATCAATAGCGTTATCCAATGCTTCAACGGCCATAATTATCTGCGGCAAGTGCTGGCTTCGGCCCTGGCTTTGTTGAAAAACGAAGGGCTGATTTTCATTGGCGACGTGATGGATCAGGACAGCAAAAGTGCGCTGATTGATGCTTTATGGGCATTTAAACGAGCCAATGTCGGGAAAGGCTATCAAACCAAGACCGACTGGTCGAACGAATTATTTATTTCCCGCAACTATTTCCACGATTTGCGCCGCGACTACCCGGAGATTCAGGCGGTGATCCATTCCGAAAAAATATACACCGAAGCCAGCGAGCTAACGGATTTCCGCTACGATATGGTGCTGCAAGTGAACAAGCAAGCGGCAGCCGCAGAAGGAGAGACCACCGAAACCTGGCACAAGTGGCAATTGGGCAAAACGGCTTTAGCACCCTTCCAGCACGGCGAGGCAATCTCGGTAGGTGGACCCCGAAACTTGGCCTACATTTCCTATACCTCAGGTACGACGGGCAAACCCAAAGGGGTGCAGATTGAGCACCGCAGCGTGGTACGCCTGGTGAAAAACACCAACTACATTCAGATTGATCCGAAAGACAAATTGTCTCAGACGGCTCCGCTGTCTTTCGATGCTTCCACGTTTGAGATTTGGGGGGCGCTCTTGAACGGGGCTACCGTATGTGCGATTGCGAAAAATGATTTGCTCAACCCAACGGCATTCGAGAAGTTCTTAAAAGCCGCCCAGGTGACGATTTGCTGGCTGACTGCTTCCTTATTCAATCGCTTGCTGGACGAATGCCCGGCTAGCTTTGCTTCGCTTCGGGTCTTGCTGGTCGGAGGAGACACGCTCTCGACGGTGCACGTCAACCGGGTTCGGGCCGAGCATCTGGGTTTGGAAGTGATTAATGGCTACGGACCGACGGAGAATACGACTTTTTCCGCCTGCTTTTCCATTGACCAAGCCTATGAGAAATCCATCCCGATTGGCAAGCCCGTGGCCAACTCGCAGTGTTATGTACTGAATACGAAGATGGAACCCGTGCCGGTGGGCATGAACGGGGAATTGTACGTATCGGGTGACGGGCTGGCGCGGGGTTATTTGAATGATGCCATCCTGACAGCCGAGAAATTTATTGACCATCCCTTTAAAGAAGGCGAAAAGATTTACAAGACAGGTGACCTAGCCAAATGGTTACCCGACGGTACGCTGCGATTCCTGGGTCGGAATGATGACCAGGTGAAAATCAGAGGCTTCCGAGTGGAATTAGGCGAGATAGAAAACACCATTCGGACGTTAACGGGCGTGAAAGAGGTGGTGGTAACAGTGCGGAAACACGCCGACGAAGAGAAATACCTCTGCGCTTACCTGATCGCTGAAGGAGAATTTCGGTCGGAAGATCTGAAAAAGGACTTATTGGCCTATCTGCCTGCTTATATGGTTCCCACCTATCTGGTGGCATTAAAAGAGTTTCCGCTGAATGCCAACGGTAAGGTAGAGAAACGGCTCCTGCCCGATCCGCAATTGTTGAACAATGACCAGGACAAAGACTATACCGCCCCGCGTACCCCGCTGGAAAAAGACTTGGCCGGGGTTTGGCAAGCGGTATTGAGCTTGCCCCTGATCGGGATTCAGGACAATTTCTTTGCCATTGGTGGACATTCGCTGAAGGCGACGCAAGTGGTTTCGCGGGTTCAGAAGGAGTTGGGGTTGGATTTGACGATTCGGGAAATGTTTATGTATCCGACCCTGCTGGCCTTGAGCAGTTACCTGGCCAAGAAAAGTCGCCTGCAAGTACAAGCCATCGTTCCGGTGGCATCTCAAGCGTATTATGAGTTATCGTATGCCCAGCAACGGCTTTGGCTGTTGGATCAAATCGACGGGGGCAGTGCGCATTACAATATGCCCGCCGCCCTCAGACTCTCCGGCCAACTGGATTATGGGGCTTTGAACCAAGCCTTTGGGGGTATTTTGGAACGCCATGAGAGCTTGCGTACCTGCTTTAGGGTAGGCGCAGATGGCCAACCCATCCAAGTCATTCAGGCAGCCGTGCCCTTGGCAATTGCGGTCACCGATCTGTCGGCCTTGCCAGCTGAGGCGCAAGCTTTGTCCATTGGGCAACTCGTGGAGGAAGAAGCGAGTCAGGTCTTTGATTTAAGTCAGGATCGGATGTTGCGTGCCTCTTTGCTGCAATTGGCTGCCGAGGAGCATATCCTGTTGGTAACGATGCACCACATCGCCTCGGATGGTTGGTCGATGGGCATTCTGGTCAATGAATTTACCGCACTTTATCAGGCGTATTTGCAAGGCCAGGAAAACCCTTTGCCTGCCTTGCCCATCCAATATGCCGACTATGCCCACTGGCAACGAAATTGGTTACAGGGCGCCGTCCTCGAAGAGCAACTGAGTTACTGGATTACGCAACTAGCCAGTCTGCCGGTGGTGCATGGCTTGCCCCTGGACCATCCCCGTCCAAAGGCGCAAACCTTTGCCGGGAATAATTATCTCCAGCAGCTTGACGCAGCCAGCAGCCAGGCATTCACTGCGTTCTGTCAATCCCAAGGCGCGACCTTGTTTATGGGCTTGCACGCGGCCTTTTCCGTGCTCTTGTCTCGTTACAGCAATGAAAAAGATATTGTGGTAGGTAGCCCGATTGCCAACCGCGAACAAGCAGAAGTGGCTGGGCTGATCGGCTTCTTTGTCAACACAATCGTCTTGCGCAGTGACTTGTCGGAAAGTCCGAGCTTTAAAAGCTTGCTGGCGCAAAGCAAACAGACGCTGTTGGATGCCTATGCTCACCAACAAGTGCCCTTTGAACAGATAGTCGAGCGTCTGCAACCGGAGCGCAGCCTGACCCATAGCCCACTATTTCAAGTCTTGCTGATGCTGCAAAACAACGAACAGGGGCAATTGACCTTGCCCGGCTTGACGCTGCGTGCGGTGGAGCAGGGAGTTGGCATAGCCAAATATGACCTGACACTCACCGTGCATGAAAGCGCAGAAGGCTTGTGGTTGGGTTGGGAATACAACACCGACTTGTTTGAGTCGAGCACGATTGCCCGGATGGCGACTCATTTTGAGGGCTTGCTGCAAGGCCTGTTGGCTGCCCCGCAAGCAAGTGTGTTTACTATCGAGATGCTCAGTGAGGCCGAACGCCATCAACAGTTGGTGGAATGGAACGATACAGCAAGGGACTATCCGGCAGACAAATACATACAGGAGTTGTTTGAGGAACAGGTCACGAAGAACCCGGATGCGGTGGCGGTGGTATTTGAAGACCAGCAGTTGACGTATGGAGAATTAAACCGTCAAGCCAATCAGCTAGCCCATTACCTGATTGAACACCAACAGGTAAAACCCGATAGCTTAGTCGGAATATGTGTGGAGCGTTCCCTGGAAATGCTGATCGGGATATTGGGAATTCTGAAAGCGGGCGGTGCGTATGTGCCGCTGGATCCCGATTATCCGGAAGCGCGGTTGGCTTATATGCTGGAAGATGCCAAGCTCAGTACCGTCCTCACACAAAGTCATTTACTTAGCCGAACTCCCATCAGCGAGGTACAAGCCTTTTGTCTGGATGATACCATTGTTCAAGCGCAATTGCGTACCCAATCCATCGATAATATTCCAGTAGCCCAACTAGGCTTGCAGTCCCATCATTTGGCCTATGTCATTTACACCTCTGGCTCGACGGGCAATCCCAAGGGGGTGATGGTGGCGCAAAGGAATGTGGTCAACTTCTTGGCAAGTATGTGTCAGAAGCCAGGTATTTCGGTGAACGATTGCCTGCTTGCAGTGACCTCTACTTCTTTTGATATTCATGGGCTCGAGCTGTTTTTGCCCTTGATGATTGGTGCTAAATTGGTGATTGCATCAAAAATGGCAACCACCAGTCCAGACGTATTGTTGGCGCTTATGACACAACATCAGGTATCGTTGATGCAAGCCACTCCCGCCACGTGGAAGATGTTGCTAGGCGCCAACTGGCAGCAGCCCTGGCCGCTTAAAGTGCTGTGTGGTGGAGAGGAATTGAGCCTGTCTTTAGCGACCCGATTGCTTAATCATCCAATGGTTGAGCTATGGAATATGTACGGACCTACAGAAACGACTATTTGGTCCTGTATCAAACACGTATTGCCTGACGAACAGCAGGTGCTGCTGGGGCAACCGATTATCAACACGCAGGTGTATGTGGTAGCTAATACAGGGAATCTTGCTCCTGTGGCAGTAGCGGGGGAGTTGTTGATTGGCGGGGTAGGCGTGACGCGTGGCTATTTAAATCGCCCTGATTTAACAGCAGAAAAATTCATTGCCAATCCCTTCTACGACTCCACGAATCCTGCCAGCAGCGAGCGCTTGTATAAAACCGGTGACTTGGTGCGCTGGTTGCCGGAGGGTAATTTGGAGTTCTTAGGTCGGATTGATCATCAGGTCAAGATACGCGGCTTCCGCATTGAATTGGGCGAGATTGAATCGCAGTTGATGCGACATCCACAGGTGAAGGACGCGGTAGTTATGGTGAATGAAAGTGGGTCGGGCGAAAAGCAATTGGTGGGGTATGTGGTGTCTCGACCCCTGGAAAGCCAACATATGCAGGGCGAAGCGCAGCTCGGATTTAGCCTTTTCTACTTTGGCGCAGAAGGGTATGCCACTGACAACAAATATGACCTATATTTAAAGGCAGCGAAGTTTGCAGATGAGCAAGGTTTTGAGGCCATTTGGACACCTGAACGGCATTTCGATGCGGTGGGTGCCCTCTATCCAAACCCATCTATTTTGAGTGCCGCCTTATCAACAATCACTAGTCGAGTGAAATTGCGTGCGGGAAGCGTGGTAATTCCATTACATGACCCTGTTCGGGTAGCGGAGGAATGGGCCGTAGTGGACAATCTTTCCAATGGGCGCGTGGGGTTGGCAATAGCGAGCGGCTGGCATACGCGAGATTTTATCCTGGCACCTGAGAATTTTGGTTCACGTAAAGAGAAAGTGCGTGAAGGGATAGGTGTATTGAGAAAGTTGTGGGAGGGAAGTTCAATTATCCGAAGGGATGGCCATGGCAAAGATGTCGAGATTCAGATCTTTCCTAAACCCATACAGAACACTTTACCGCTTTGGCTAACGGCGGCGGGTAGCCCCGAATCATTCGTTGAGGCAGGACGTTTGGGAACCCACTTATTGACACATCTTTTGGGGCAAACGATAGAAGAACTATCGGAAAAGATTGTGCTCTACAGAGAATCATTGGCCAAACATGGGCATGATCCCAAGCAAGGACGTGTCACTCTAATGATCCACACCTTTCTAGGCGATGATTTACAACAAACCATCGATAAAGCACGAACGCCTTTCATAAGGTATATGCGGGCGCATATCTCTCTGCTGATACCGTTTCTCAAGAGCCTCGACATTGAAACGGATGACGTCAGTGAAGCTGACTTAGAGAGTATTGCAGCATTCGCCTTTGAACGGTATGTGAAAACCGCTTCCTTAATTGGCACTCCCCGAAGCGTATTGAAGGTGGTTGATCGGTTGAAAAATATGGGTGTGGATGAAGTTGCTTGCCTTATTGACTGGATGGATACCGCCGCTGCCCTGCAAGGACTAGCGCCCTTGCATCAGCTACAGCAGCTCTCGCGCCTATCGCTCCTGAGCGCGCGTGAACTGATGGAACATTGCAGTAGCGCATTGCCGCACTATATGATTCCGTCGTCCTTTGTGGTATTAGATGCACTGCCTCTAACCCCGAATGGCAAGGTAGACCGAAAAGCATTGCCGAAGCCAGATGTGGCGCCCTTACAAGCGATGTATGTAGCTCCTCGTACCCGGATGGAGCAAATACTTTCTGAGATTTGGCAAGAGGTGCTAGGAGTCGAACGGATCGGAACCGCCGATAACTTCTTTCAACTGGGCGGGCATTCGCTATTGGTCATGCAAGTGATTGCGCTCTTGCAGCAACAGGGCTTATCGATGGCTGCCCGTCAGTTATTCACCACGCCCACGCTGGGCGATTTGGCCGAGGCCTTAGATCATTCCGCCACTACCAACGCTCCGGCTTTCCAGGCACCCGCCAATCTAATTCCAGCCGATTGTGCGCAGATCACCCCCGATATGCTGCCCCTGGTTAGTCTTACGAGTGAAGAAATCGCGCATATCGTTTCGCAGGTGCCGGGTGGGGTGAGCAATATAAAAGATATTTACCCCTTAGTTCCCCTGCAGGAAGGCATTCTATTTCATTATATGATGCATGCGCAAAGTGATCCTTATGTGCTCGCTTCCTTGTTCCGGCTTAGAGACAGCAAAGCAGTCACTGAGTTACTGAACGCCCTACAGTTTATGATTGATCGCCACGAGGTATTGCGCACCGCAGTCTTGTGGGATAATTTATCCGTGCCAGTACAGGTGGTTTGTCGGCAGGCGAGCTTACCCGTGACCTGGCTGGAGCTAGATCCAGCGCAGGATGCCCAGTCCCAAATGCAAGCGCTTTGTGCCCCCGACAAGCAATGGATGGACCTGAGTCTGGCACCCTTACTACGCGTGCAGGTTGCCTTGGATACGCAGTCAGGGCAATATTTTGTATTAATGCAATTCCATCACGTCATTTCCGACCACGTGGGTCTGGAAATTATCCAGAAAGAAGTGAGTGTTTACCAGGCGGGTCTGGCGGCCAGCTTGCCAGAGCCAGTACCCTATCGCAAATTTGTTGCCCACGCTTTGCACCAGGCTAACCAGCATGATGCAACAGCCTTTTTTCGTCAGATGTTGGGCGAGGTGACTGAACCGACGCTTCCCTTTGATTTGGTGGATGTGCAAGGGGATGGCAGCCGGATTGTTGAAGCCGGGGCATCTGTTCCAGCGGAGGTAGCCAGCCAGCTTCGCCAAATTACACAGGAGTGGAGGATGAGTCCCGCCGCACTTTTCCACACGGCTTGGGCGCTGGTGGTAGCCGCGTGTACGGGCCAGCAGGACGTCGTGTTCGGCACGGTGTTATCGGGACGTTTGCAAGGCATCGTAGGAGCCGAAAGTATGTTGGGTGTATTTATCAATACCCTTCCCTTTCGGGTGAAGCTGGGCGATCAGCAAGTGCGGCAGGTGATGCGGCAGGTGCAGGAGAGCTTACTCAATTTATTGCCTTATGAGCAAGCCTCCTTGGCTTTAGCGCAGCGGTGCAGTGGGATATCGGGCAACTCTCCCTTATTCAGTGCCTTATTCAACTATCGACACGCAGCACAGGCAGATACTATAGAAAGTAATGATGCAGTGCTAGAAGTCGGCATTGAGCTCGTCGGTGGGCAGGAGCGCACCAATTATCCCTTTAATTTGTCGGTGGACGATTTAGGAGCTGGCTTCGACTTAGTGGTGCAGGTCGATTCCTCGGTGAGCGCCGAGCGTATCATTGGCTATATGCAGACGGCAGTTGCCGGACTGGTGGAAGCCCTGCTGTTGCAACCCGATCAAGCCATCGGCTCCATAGCTGTCTTGCCCGAGGCCGAACGCCAGCAACAATTGGTGGAATGGAACGATACAGCAACGCAATATCCGGCAGACAAATGCATACAGGAATTGTTTGAGCAACAGGTCACGAAAAACCCGGATGCGGTGGCGGTGGTGTTTGAAGACCAGCAATTAACCTATGGAGAATTAAACCGCCACGCCAATCAGTTGGCGCATTACCTGATTGAACACCAACAGGTAAAACCCGATAGCTTAGTCGGGATTTGTATCGACCGTTCCCTGGAAATGGTAATCGGCATATTGGGAATTCTGAAGGCCGGTGGTGCCTATGTGCCCCTAGACCCCGATTACCCGGAAGCCCGGTTGGCCTATATGCTGGACGATGCCCAACTCAGTACTGTCCTCACACAAAGTCATGTGCGTAGTCGAACCCCCATTAGTGAAGCCCAAGCCCTTTGTCTGGATGATACCGTGGTTCAAGCGCAATTACGTACCCAATCCATCGAAAATATTCCAGTCCAACAACTAGGCTTGCAGTCCCATCATTTGGCCTATGTGATTTATACCTCCGGCTCTACCGGGCAACCCAAGGGATCTTTGTTGAGCCATGCCGGACTCACTAACCTCGCCTTGGCACAAATACAAGGGTTTGGCGTTTGTTCCGAAAGTCGGGTCTTGCAATTTGCTTCCCTTGCGTTTGATGCGGCTACTTCGGAGTGGTGTATGGCGCTGGTATCAGGCGCCCGGCTGGTGGTTTTGCCCCCGGCAGTGGCCAAATCTCCCGATGGCATTTCAGCTATCGTGGCACAAGCACAAGTGACTCATGCCACCTTGCCGCCAGTGTTGTTGCCTGTATTGCCACGGCATTCCTGGCAGTCGGTTCATACCCTGGTTGTGGCGGGAGATACTTGTGGCGAACATTTGGCTGCGTTGTGGTCGGAAGGCCGCCGGTTTATCAATGCATATGGTCCCTCAGAAACCACTGTTTGTGCTACGGTGGGCGTCTATGCCCCAGGCCAATCCCGGCTTCCGATAGGCCAACCCTTGCCCAATATTCAGGTGTATATATTGTCTAAAAATCAGGACTTTCCCCCGATAGGTATTGGTGGCGAACTGCATATTGGCGGGGTTGGTCTGTCGCGGGGATACTTAAACCGTCCCGATCTCACCGCTGAAAAGTTTATTCCTAATCCTTTCTACGACCTTGCCAATCCTGCCAGCAGCGAACGGCTATATAAAACGGGTGATATGGTGCGCTGGCTGCCGGATGGCAACCTGGAATTTTTAGGTCGCATTGACCATCAGGTCAAGATACGTGGCTTCCGGATTGAATTGGGTGAGATTGAAAATGCCCTAACATGGCACCCAGAGGTCAGAGAAGCCATTGTCTTGGCCAAAGAATCCTCCACGGGCGATAAGCGTTTGGTGGCTTATGTAGTGGACAAACAAGTTGATCCAGACTTGGATCCCGACTTGCCGCATGAAAGCCAAGCGGATGTTTCCCAACCGCATACGTTGATCGATCGGCTGCGTCAGCACTTGAGCCATACCTTGCCGGATTACATGCTACCCTCAGCCTTTGTATTACTCGATCGCTTGCCCTTAACTCCCAACGGGAAAGTAGACCGCCAGGCTCTGCCCGATCCAGACCTATCACAGTTACAAGCCAGCTATGTGGCTCCGCAGACAGCAACGGAACTCATCCTATGCGAAATTTGGCAAGCGGTCTTGGGAGTGGAGCGAGTTGGACTTACCGATAATTTCTTCCAGTTGGGCGGGCATTCGCTGCTGGTGATGCAAGTGATTGCCCGGCTGCAAAAGCAGGGTTTGTCGATGGTTGCCCGCCAGCTATTCATCACTCCTACGTTGGGCGAGTTGGCGCAGGCCTTAGATAGTGCCACTACGACTAATATGCCGGTCTTTCAGGCACCCGCGAATCTAATTCCAGCCGATTGTGCGCAGATCACCCCGGCTATGCTGCCGCTGGTCAGTCTTACGAGCGAAGAAATTGAGATAATCGTGTCCCAAGTGCCGGGCGGAGCGACCCAGATAGAGGATATTTATCCCTTAGCTCCTTTGCAGGAAGGCATTCTGTTTCATCATCGGATGAGTACCCAGGGCGATCCGTATGTGTTGCCGGTCTTGTTCCGCCTGAAGGACAGCGAAGTAGTGAGGGAGTTTCAGGAAGCGTTACAGTTTATCATTGACCGCCACGCGGTGTTGCGCACCGCAATCTTGTGGAATGATTTATCGGTGCCAGTGCAGGTGGTTTATCGGCAAGCTCGCTTGCCGGTGACCTGGCTGGAACTGGATTCTGTGCAGGAGGCGCAGGCTCAAATGCAAGCGCTGTGTGCGCCCCAGAAGCAATGGATGGATCTTGGACAAGCGCCGTTACTGCGTTTGCAGGTTGCTCAGGATATCCCATCAGGGCAATACTTTGTCTTACTGCAACTCCATCACGTCATTTCCGACCATGTCGGCCTGGACATAATCCAGCGCGAGATAGAAATTTACTTGTCAGGTCTGGCGGCCAGTTTGCCAGAGCCAGTCCCGTATCGCGAATTTGTTGCCCACGCTTTGCATCAGGCTAACCAGCATTTGGCAACGGCTTTTTTCCAGCAGATGTTGAGCGAGGTGACTGAACCGACGCTGCCCTTTGCTTTGGTAGATGTGCAAGGAGATGGCAGCCGGATTGTCGAAGCCCAGGCATCCATTCCAACGGAGTTGGCTAGCCAGCTTCGGCAAATATCCAGGGATCAGAGGATGAGTCCCGCCGTGTTTTTCCATACGGCTTGGGCGCTAGTGGTAGCCGCGTGTAGTGGACAGCAGGAAGTGGTATTTGGTACGGTGTTGTCAGGGCGTTTGCAAGGCACGGTAGGCGCGGAAACTATGCTGGGCGTGTTTATCAATACGCTTCCCTTACGGGTGAAGTTGGGAAATAGCAGTGTCACGCGTGTGGTGCAGCAGGTGCAGGAGGACTTACTCAATTTATTGCCTTACGAGCAAGCCTCCCTGGCCTTAGCGCAGCGGTGCAGTGGGGTGTCAGATGGCTCGCCCTTGTTCAGTGCTTTGTTGAACTATCGACACTCGTCACCAGCACCGGCAGACCATACAGAGAATATTGATTCAGCGGTAGAAAACGACATGGAGTACCTGGGTGGGCAGGAGCGCACCAATTATCCCTTCACCTTGTCGGTAGACGATTTAGGGACGGGCTTTGCCTTGGATGTTCAGGTGGATTCCTCGGTGAGCGCCGAGCGTATCATTGGCTACATGCAGACGGCGGTTGCCGGATTAGTGGAAGCCTTGCTGTCGCAACCCAACCAAGCCATCGGCTCCATAGCTGTCTTGCCTGAGGCCGAACGCCACCAACAGTTGGTGGAATGGAACGATACGGCAACGCAATATCCGGCAGACAAATGCATGCAGGAATTGTTTGAGGAACAGGTCACGAAGAACCCGGATGCGGTGGCGGTGGTATTTGAAGACCAGCAATTAACCTATGGAGAATTAAACCGCCACGCCAATCAGCTAGCGCATTACTTGATAAAGGAAAGGCAGGTAAAACCGGACAGTTTGGTGGGCATATGTCTCGACCGTTCCCTGGAAATGGTCATCGGTATATTGGGTATCCTGAAAGCCGGAGGCGCGTATGTACCCCTGGACCCCGATTACCCGGAAGCTCGGTTGGCTTATATGTTGGCCGATGCCCAGCTCAGCACTGTCCTCATGCAAAGTCATCTGCGTAGCCGAACTCCCATCAGCGAGGCACAGGCCTTGTGTTTGGACGACACCCTTGTTCAAGCGCAATTGCATACCCAATCCATCGAAAATATCCCAGTCCAACACCTGGGTTTACAGTCCAATCACCTGGCCTATGTGATTTACACCTCTGGCTCTACCGGGCAGCCCAAGGGCGTGTTGGTCGAGCATCACTCAGTGATCAATCTGGGGTTGAATATTCAGGCAATGGGCTTATTGACAAGCGGTGATCAGTGGGGATGGACAGCCTCTTATGCTTTTGATGCATCTGTCCAATGTATTACCCAGTTGATTTTGGGTAGATCGTTGAATGTTATATCTAATCAACGTAAGCAAGATCCGTTCCTTCTATTGGAGGTGCTTGGTAGTCTGGGCGTTATTGACTGTACACCGATGATGGTTGAAGCCTGGTTTGCGGCAGGTATAGATTATAGGCTTCCCAATCTGATTATTGGTGGAGAAGCAATCAGTTCTAAATTGTGGAATTTACTTGTCGATTGGCAAGCGAAGTACAACAAAAAAGCCATCAATGTTTATGGTCCCACCGAGTGTACCGTAAACTTTTCTGGCTGTGTCATTGAGGGTATCTTACCACACATAGGAAAAGCATTAGGCAATACGAAGGCTTATGTGCTCAATGGTGACGCAAGTGTGTGCGGCCAAGGTATCCCAGGAGAGCTTTATATAGGCGGAGTAGGTGTAGCACGTGGCTATTTAAACCGGCCTGATTTAACCGCCGAAAGGTTCATGGCCAATCCGTTTTACGATCCCAACGATCCAGCTAGTAGCGAACGGCTTTATAAGACTGGCGACCTGGTTCGCTGGTTATCGGATGGGAAGTTGGAATTTCTCGCCCGGATTGATCATCAGGTTAAGATCCGCGGTTTCCGGATCGAATTGGGAGAAATAGAACACGCGCTTACTTCTTACGTGATCGTGAGAGATGCGGTGGTTTTAGCCAAAGCATCCTCCACGGGCGACAAGCGTTTGGTGGCCTACGTGGTTACCGATGAGAGCAAAGAAACCATCGCCCATTCCCAGGAGTTGATCGATCGGCTGCGCCAACACTTGAGCCAAACCCTTCCGGATTACATGCTGCCGTCAGCCTTTATATTACTCGATCGCTTGCCCTTAACTCTCAATGGTAAAGTAGATCGCAAAGCCCTGCCAGAACCTGACATGGCGCTGCTGCAAGCCAGCTATGTGGCTCCGCGCACCGAAACCGAACGAGTCCTGTGCGAAATTTGGCAAGAGGTACTAGGCGTGGAGCAAATTGGCATAACCGATAATTTCTTCCAACGCGGAGGCCATTCCTTGTCGGCCACGCGTTTGGTCGCACGCATCAATCAAGTATTCAAGGTTACTTTACCGTTAAAAGCGATCTTTACTTCTCCCACACTGGAGGCGTTAGTACAGGCGTTATTGCAGTTGGAGCGTGGCTTGGCTCGCCCGGCCTTGGTGCGAGTGCCGCGCGAACAGATTTTATGGCCCTCTTTTGCCCAACAACGGCTCTGGCTCTTGGATCAAATCGATGGGGGCAGTACGCATTACCATATGCCCGCCGCCCTCAGACTCACTGGCCAACTGAATTATGCGGCTTTGAACCAAGCCTTTGGATGTATATTGGAACGCCATGAAAGCTTGCGTACATGTTTTAGGCTAGGCGCAGATGGCCAACCCATCCAAGTCATTCAGGCAGCCGAGCCCTTGCTGGTGCCTGTCACGGATCTGTCCTACTTGCCCGATGGAGAGCGAGAAAAGCAAATGGCTCATTGCGTGGAGGAAGAAGCGAGTCGGGTCTTTGATTTAAGCCAAGATCGGATGTTGCGGGTCTCCCTGCTGCAATTGGCTGCTGAGGAGCATATCCTGCTAGTAACCATGCACCACATCGCTTCCGACGGTTGGTCGATGTCGATTTTGGTCAATGAATTTACTGTACTTTATCAGACTTATATTCAAGGCCAGGAAAACCCTTTGCCTGCCTTGCCCATTCAATATGCCGACTATGCCCACTGGCAACGAAATTGGTTGCAGGGCGCCGTCCTCGAAGAGCAACTGAGTTACTGGATTACGCAACTGGCCAGTCTGCCGGTCGTGCATAGTTTGCCTCTGGACCATCCCCGTCCACAAATACAAACCTATAATGGTAAGACCTTTGGCTCCCATCTGGATGCAGACCTCAGCAATACCTTTCAGGCCTTATGTCAATCCGAAGGAGCTACCTTGTTTATGGGGCTGCACGCAGCCTTCTCTGTACTCTTGTCTCGTTACAGTAATGAAAAAGACATCGTGGTAGGCAGCCCAATTGCCAACCGCGAACAAATGGAAGTGGCCGATTTGATTGGTTTTTTTGTCAATACACTGGTCTTGCGTAGCGATTTGTCAGGGAGTCCTAGCTTTCGAAGTTTGCTGGCGCAAAGTAAACAGATGCTGTTAGATGCTTATGCTCACCAACAAGTGCCCTTTGAACAAATGGTTGGGCGCCTACAACCGGAACGTAACCTACACCATAGCCCGCTGTTTCAGGTAATGTTGGTATTGCAAAACAATGCCGAAGGAAAGCTGGAATTGCCCGGTTTAACCCTCAGTCCGGTAGAGCAGGGAGCAGGGATAGCCAAATACGACCTGACGCTCACCGTGCATGAAAGCAATCAAGGCTTGTGGTTGGGTTGGGAATACAACACTGATTTATTTGAGGCAAGTACAATTGCGCGGATGGCGACTCATTTTGAGGTATTGCTGCAAGGTGTGTTGGCTGCCCCGCAAGAAAGTGTGTTTGCTGTCGAGATGCTCAGTGCAGCCGAACGCCACCAACAGTTGGTGGAATGGAACGCTACAGCAATGGAATATCCGGCTGACCAATGCATGCAGGAATTGTTTGAAGAGCAAGTCACCAAGAACCCGGATGCGGTGGCGGTAGTATTTGAAGACCAGCAACTGACGTACGGAGAATTAAACCACCAGGCCAATCAGCTAGCGCATTACTTGATAAAGGAAAGGCAGGTAAAACCGGACAGTTTGGTGGGCATATGTCTCGACCGTTCCCTGGAAATGGTCATCGGTATATTGGGTATCCTGAAAGCCGGAGGCGCGTATGTACCCCTGGACCCCGATTACCCGGAAGCTCGGTTGGCTTATATGTTGGCCGATGCCCAGCTCAGCACTGTCCTCATGCAAAGTCATCTGCGTAGCCGAACTCCCATCAGCGAGGCACAGGCCTTGTGTTTGGACGACACCCTTGTTCAAGCGCAATTGCATACCCAATCCATCGAAAATATCCCAGTCCAACACCTGGGTTTACAGTCCAATCACCTGGCCTATGTGATTTACACCTCTGGCTCTACCGGGCAGCCCAAGGGCGTGTTGGTCGAGCATCACTCAGTGATCAATCTGGGGTTGAATATTCAGGCAATGGGCTTATTGACAAGCGGTGATCAGTGGGGATGGACAGCCTCTTATGCTTTTGATGCATCTGTCCAATGTATTACCCAGTTGATTTTGGGTAGATCGTTGAATGTTATATCTAATCAACGTAAGCAAGATCCGTTCCTTCTATTGGAGGTGCTTGGTAGTCTGGGCGTTATTGACTGTACACCGATGATGGTTGAAGCCTGGTTTGCGGCAGGTATAGATTATAGGCTTCCCAATCTGATTATTGGTGGAGAAGCAATCAGTTCTAAATTGTGGAATTTACTTGTCGATTGGCAAGCGAAGTACAACAAAAAAGCCATCAATGTTTATGGTCCCACCGAGTGTACCGTAAACTTTTCTGGCTGTGTCATTGAGGGTATCTTACCACACATAGGAAAAGCATTAGGCAATACGAAGGCTTATGTGCTCAATGGTGACGCAAGTGTGTGCGGCCAAGGTATCCCAGGAGAGCTTTATATAGGCGGAGTAGGTGTAGCACGTGGCTATTTAAACCGGCCTGATTTAACCGCCGAAAGGTTCATGGCCAATCCGTTTTACGATCCCAACGATCCAGCTAGTAGCGAACGGCTTTATAAGACTGGCGACCTGGTTCGCTGGTTATCGGATGGGAAGTTGGAATTTCTCGCCCGGATTGATCATCAGGTTAAGATCCGCGGTTTCCGGATCGAATTGGGAGAAATAGAACACGCGCTTACTTCTTACGTGATCGTGAGAGATGCGGTGGTTTTAGCCAAAGCATCCTCCACGGGCGACAAGCGTTTGGTGGCCTACGTGGTTACCGATGAGAGCAAAGAAACCATCGCCCATTCCCAGGAGTTAATCGATCGGCTGCGTCAGCACCTGCGCCAAACTCTGCCGGAATATATGCTACCAGCGGTGTTTGTATTGCTCGATCATTTGCCCTTAACCCCGAATGGGAAAGTAGACCGCCAGGCTCTGCCCGATCCAGACCTATCACAGTTACAAGCCA
>JAZKGK010000154.1:0-5115 GCA_040385915.1 Bacteroidota bacterium | reverse complement strand
TTTTATTTGTATTCACACAAAAACATCCAACCACTAGCAAGATTATGCCGTAAGAGGGGAAACAGCTAAGATCCTTCAACCTTAAGACTATTTTGCTATGAACAATCAATTGCAAGGTAAAAAAGTGGCTATTCTGGTAGCCAACGGTTTTGAACAAGTAGAATTGACTGAACCGAAGCGCGCATTAGAAGAAAGTGGTGCCATTACCCACATTGTTTCTCCGGTTAGCGGACAAGTAAAGGGCTGGAACCACACCGAATGGGGCGATACATTCCAAGTGGATGTCGCACTCGATACGGCCAATGCCAGCCAGTACGATGCCCTACTATTGCCAGGTGGTGTGATGAACCCGGATACGTTGCGCCAAAATGAAAAAGCACTCGCTTTTATAAGACAGTTTTTTGCCGAAGGAAAGCCGGTCTCTGCTATTTGTCACGCCCCTGCCTTGCTCATAGAAGCAGGCATTGTCCGTGGACGCAAATTGACTTCTTATCCATCTATCAAAACTGATTTGAAAAACGCTGGTGCAGAGTGGGTAGATCAAGAGGTAGTCACTGAAAACGGCCTGACTACCAGCCGCAAACCCGACGATATTCCCGCATTCAACCGCAAAATGATTGAAGAAATAGCGGAGGGCTCACACCAGCGGCAAAGGGCATATTAATAAGCATTTAAGTAAACCTCAAATCCCTTTCAGCCATAATACTTGAATTTTGGCTGGAAGGGATTTGAGGTTTCACTTCTGACGTGTATCCTTACTTTGTGATTATATGGCCTCAGGCTCTTCTAAAATAGCTATCTATGGAGCAATTGCCGCCAACCTGGCCATTGCTATTTCTAAATTTATTGCTGCCGCTTTTACGGGTAGCTCTGCCATGATATCCGAAGGTATCCACTCATTGGTGGATACTGGTAACGGCGCACTTATTCTGCTGGGCATTCGGATGAGTAGAAAGCCCCCGGATTCAGATCATCCCTTTGGGCACGGCAAAGAGTTGTATTTCTGGTCTTTGATTGTGGCTGTACTCATTTTTGCCATTGGAGGCGGTATGTCTTTTTACGAAGGCATTACCCATATTCAGCATCCTAATCCACTGCAAGATCCAACCTGGAACTATATTGTGCTGGGGCTGGCTATCATCTTTGAAAGCATTTCTTTTTTTCTTGCCCTTCAACAGTTTGCCAAAGTGCGGGACAAAAACAAAAGTTTTTGGCAAGCCATTAAAGTCAGCAAGGATCCGGGCATTTTTGCCATCATTATGGAAGATGCCGCTGCCTTATTGGGCTTAATCATTGCACTGTTAGGGGTTTTTCTCGGACATCAACTCAATAACCCCTACTTCGACGGTGCCGCATCCATTGTTATTGGCGTATTGTTGGCAGTAGTGGCCATTATTTTAGTGATTGAAAGCAAGGCACTACTCATTGGCGAAGGAGCCAGCCCTGAGCTAGTCAAGAGCATTTACGATTTGACAAAATTAGATGAGGCAGTAGAAGACTTGGCTACGCCTATGACGATGCACTTAGGCCCCAGTGAAATATTGCTGGCCTTAAACGTGAGTTTCCGAAACAACCTGAACCTAGGTGAGACCGAAGCATCTATCAATCGCATAGAAAAAATTATTCGGACCAAACATCCCGAAGTAAAAAGAATTTTCATTGAAGCGCATTCAATTACATCTCAAAAGCTGGAACCTATTCCGGATAATAAGCACTAGGGATCGCTGAAGATGCTCAGCTTTGGCTATATAAGCTATCCAAAAACAGAAATCAAGTCTTAAATTGCCTGCTCAAATCTGTTCTACAACTTAATTCAACCTTTATGCAGTATAACCAACTGGTAAACAGTCAAGTAAAAGTGTCAGCCATTACCTTTGGTGCTTGGGCTATTGGTGGCTGGATGTGGGGTGGTTCTGATAAACAGGATGCGCTGCGTGCCCTTGACAAATCACTGGATCTAGGGATTACTTCTATTGATACCGCACCCATTTATGGCTTTGGCCTGAGCGAAGAAATAGTCGGAGAGGCCTTGGCTGGCAAAAGACAGCAGGCTCAAATACTGACTAAGTACGGGATGGTTTGGGAAGGGAATAAAGGCCAGTTTGGTTTTAAATCCGCATTTGCCGATGGCTCGCCGGTAGATATTTACAAGTATGCAGACAAAGCAAGTGTGATAAAAGAGTGCGAAAAAAGCCTCCGCCGGCTGCGCACCGATTATATCGACTTGTATCAAATTCACTGGCCAGATGCTACCACGCCCATGGAGGAAACTATGGAAGCGGTAGATCAACTGTTGAAGGAAGGCAAAATTTTAGCGTCGGGCGTTTGCAATTATTCAGCGGAGCAAATGAAGGTGGCCGAGAAAAAGGTAAGGCAGTCAACCAACCAAGTGCCCTATAGTATGGTAGAAAGGCGAATTGAGCAAGAAGTAGTACCTTATTGCCTTGAAACTGGCAAAGGAATTCTTGCGTATAGCCCTTTACAACGCGGTTTGTTGACGGGGAAAATTACGGATGACTATCGTTTCGAGAAAGACGACCACCGGCCCAATACGCCATTTTTTAAAGCGGAAAATCGCCGGAAAGTAAATGCGATGCTCGACAAACTTCGCCCAATGGCAGAAGAACATAAGGCTACCCTGGCGCAATTGGTCATCAACTGGACTATTCAGCAGCCAGCGGTGGTCGCTGCACTGGTAGGCGCGCGAGACCCGAAGCAAGTAGAAGAAAATGCCAAAGCTTTGGACTTTAGGCTTAGCAAAGAAGACATCAAGCAAATCAATACTTTTCTGGGTGAACTGAAATTAGTGTTTTAATAGGGCAATAGCCTGCTATTGCGGCCTTTCTACTTGATTTCCACAACTCTCTGTTATTATTGATTCCTACTTCCATGATTCCCTTAACTGAGATTTCTACTTATCTAAATGATTTTTTTCAGGTATCTCATTACCCGGATGACCTGAACGGCATATACCGCAGTTCCGATCGTTGGGTAAGCAAACTGGGACTGGCCTTGGATCCTTTTCCTGGGCTTGAGCAATGGGTAGAAGATTATTCTTTGGATGCCGTTTGGTTGCACCGCCCCTGGAAGTTGCAATTGACGCCTTATCTAAAAACCATTGGTGTGCTAGCCTATCACCTACCATTTGATGAGAAACTGACCCTGGGTTATAACTTACCGCTAGCCAGGGCATTGGGTATGTGGTATGAGCTTAAGCCTTTTGGAATCAAGGAAGGCCGTACCATAGGGATGGTTGGCGAAATAATTCCTGCGCATTTGGATATCTTTCGAGCCAAGGTGCGGAATGAATTTGGTGGGGAAGAGGCTGCATTCATTGGTAAGAAGCCTTACATTATCCGTGTAGCAGTCGTTGGAGCCATAACCAAGGAGTTGCTTTTGCAAGCCGCGCAGCAGTCTGTAGATATGTATATAACCGGGCAAATGCGGGCAAATACCCAGGAAATAGCTGCTGATCACGGCCTTAGTATCCTTACGGTTGGCCACCAACGATGCGAAGAATGGGGAATGAAATTGCTGATGGATATTTTGTCCCAGCGTTGGCCGGCATTACAGGTGCTTATTCAACCAAGTCTAGGGCGTCAGGCCTACGGTAATCTATAAGTAAGCAGCTATTGTTTCTTCCCATCCTACAATAAGGAACTCATTCTACCGTCTAACAGGTTAATAAAGACTATTACTGAGTTTTACCTGGTAGGTAAGGCAAAGTAAATATGCTATCGAAACCTAAGTAAGAATGATGATTCAATTAATAAAGCAACTTTTCAACTGTACCAGCACCTCGCTGTATAATTTATCCACCAGTCCTTCCGTGGCTACGCAGAAAAACTTATTGCCTCGATTGTTCCTGACAATAGGGCTTGTATGGTTGCTAGTAGGTGTGGGGCAACCAGCCCGGGCACAGATGCTGACCGATACAGTCATGCAGCGTATGGTGCGCCAAAGCCTGGGAAAGATGTATAACTTCGACTTTGAAACCTCAGAAAAAATAGTAGCTAAAGTACATCAGATGCAACCCAAGCATCCGGTTTATCCGCTGATTATGGCGCTTAACCTTTATTGGAAAAATATGCCCATCAATGAAGCCACGCCTGCTTTTAACAAGTATCAAGCTTATTTAGAGCAATGCATTACCCTGTCTAAAGCCATGCTCGATCGCAATGAAGATGACCCTGAAGGTATATTTTTTGCGGCTTCGGCTTACAGTTACATGGCGTTGCAATCGTCAGATTCAGGGAATTTTCTGAAAGCGGTAAGCGAGGCTCGACGAATGTACGGATACATGAAACAGGGCTTTGACCTAACTGATGAAAATCCGGAATTTTTTCTCCCTACAGGTGTATACAATTACTACGCTGAGCAGTATCCGGAAAGCCATCCGATTGTAAAACCGCTGATGTGGTTCTTTGCTGATGGCGATAAAGCGCGTGGCTTGGAGCAACTGAAAACAGGCATGAAAAAAGGCACTTTTACCAAAGAAGAAGCCGCCTATCGCTTGCTTGACATTTATTCCAAACACGAAGCACAACCACTGAAAGCCCTGGAATATTCTACCTGGCTAGCGACCCGGTATCCACTTAACCTGCTGTTTGTTGCCCGCCAGGCAGAAATGCTGGTTGCTTGTGGACGATACGATGCTGCCCAGCCCTACCTTAAACAACTCACCGCCAGTGGTAAAGCTATGTCTCAGCGGGTAGCTGAAATATTAAGGGCTGTTATTCAGGAAAAACAGAAGAAAGATGACCGCGTTGCTCTGAAGGGTTATTTGGAAGAAACCAACCTGGACTCTAGTCAAAAGCAATTTATCCGCGACTTGTATGCTACAGCTTACGCGGGGGCGGCTCGCGTATACGCCCGCCAAGGAAATGCGGCCAAGGCGCGCGAGTATTATAAAAAAGCGCAGGATATGGCCGAAAGTCTCACAACCATGCAAGAGGCCAAAGTATACCTGAAAAAGAATTGATCAAGGTTGGTGCAACAGGCATGCATTCTGAGCAAGATAACCTGAGTATAAAGTCAAAAAAGCCGGCGATCTATCAAGTAGATCGCGGGCTTTTTTGAAAAATACACATTATTTTTTTTAAGCACGTTGGCCAA
>JAZKGK010000153.1:12465-43075 GCA_040385915.1 Bacteroidota bacterium | reverse complement strand
CATATGTAAAAGACAACTGTAGCCCTGTGGCCAGTTTTTCGTTTCGGTAAGCCTCTGTCTGGTCTTAGCGTCCGCTAAGACCCAAGATTAATCAAGCATCCGCTTGAATGCCTGAATGTACCCGATAAATACCCATCAACCATCCTATTTTGGACATCTGGATAATCGGCTGCATGTCTATAATTGGTTGGTAGTAATTTGAGCGGATGCTCAATAGTTTAGGGTATTAGCGGACGCTAATACCAGCCAGGGACTTTATTTCCTGCCCTTGGTCCTTTTTATAATAAGCCAACTTATTACTGTTGTTGCCCAAGTAAGTACAATGTCCAAGAGGAAATTTAATATGTTAGACCCATGTTGTACATCTTTCTCTACTAACATTTGATAATAAAAAGGCCAAGGAAAGCCAATTTTAAATGAGTGGCCAGGTGGAGTAGTCCAGATTTCTAAGGTAAATATGTAGCTTAAAAAGCTGATCAAGCTAAAAATAACAATTGATAACAGAGTTGAGTATAATAACTCAGTAAGTAATCTACGACGAGTCAATTTTATAGGCCGTTTAGACAGAGTAATTTTTATTCTTCCAGCCGTTGTTGTTTTCCACCAACAACGGCTTGCACGGCTTTCTCATCAGCACATTATCGCATCAGCATATCACCCCATCAACCTACTTCTTCCCATTCTTCAGTCCCTCCGCAATAACGTCCTTGATTGAATTCAGGCCGTCGCCGAAGGAGGAGAGCTGCATGAGGATTTGTCCCATCTGGTCGGTACTGCCGAGGCCTTTGAAGCGCTGGTTTTTGCGGAAAGTAGCTTTGATTTCATCCCAGCGTTGGCGTTCCGGCTCCGATAGCAGGGTCTGAATATCCTTGAATTTGAGCAGGTTGGCTTCTGCGCCGGTTGTTAGTGTTTGGGCTTCGTTTTCGTAATGCGATACCATGAGCGTTTGCAGTTCAGCGTCGTTCATAATGGGCACCACGCGGGCGGCAATCTTATTCATGTTGCGGTAAGAGCCTTGCAACTTGAAAGGCGGTTCGGTTCGGAATTCGTCGCTTTGGGCAGCCGAACGGATGTATTCCAGGTTGTTGCGCAGAATCACATCGCGGACGACCATGAGCTTTTTCAACACAGTGACGTATTCGTTGAGTTCTTCCGCCGAATAATTGGCCTCAAATTCCAGCCCTTCGCGGCTACCATTTTCGGCGAGATGAACGAGTGCATACACATCTTTTTGGCTTCGGGTTGCCAGCGTGTTCAAGGTCGGGTTGGCTGTCAGGCAGTTCTCCACGTAGCTCAGTTTGAAGATTTCTTCCGTGTCGCCAATGATATCGCCTAAGTTATACGTGTCGGCCCGGTTGGCGAGCATGTCGGGAATCTGGAATTTGTCGCCGCTTTCGGTATAAGGATTTCCGGCCATGACCACGCAGACTTTCTTGCCTCGTAAGTCGTACGTCTTGCTTTTGCCCTGATAAACGCCTTCGATCTTGCGTTGCCCATCGCAGAGGGAGATGAATTTTTGCAAAAATTCCGGGTTACAGTGCTGAATATCATCCACGTAAATCATTACGTTGTCGCCCATTTCGAAGGCTAGATTCAGTTTGTTCAGCTCTTCTCGAGCGCTGGCATTAGGTGCTTCTGCCGGGTCGAGCGAAGTGACGCGGTGACCGATGGCCGGGCCATTGATCTTCATGAAAATAAGGCCCAGGCGATTGGCTACGTATTCCATCAAGGTCGTTTTACCATAACCCGGCGGCGAAACCAGCAACAGCATTCCCATCAAATCGGTGCGTTTCCCTTCGCCAGCCACGCCAATTTGCTTGGCTAGGTTATCGCCCACCAGCGGCAAGTACAGTTGGTCTACCAGTTTATTACGAACGAACGAAGTCAATACGCGGGGCTTGAATTCGTCGAGGCGGAGCTGAATACGGAAGGCTTCGGCCAGACTCTTTTTCAGGGCTACGTATTGCTCATAGCGAGGTACAACCGTTTGATCGAAGCTATCCATTTTCCGTACAAAAGCATTGTAATCCAACCGATAGGTTTTGTTTTCGATGACTGAGTGGCTGCCGTACATGACGCTCAGTTCGCGGTGGGTAGTGGCTTGTACCACGCGTTGAGGAGTGAAATTGCCTTCAAAAAGCAGCAAGGCCGCTTCATGTATGTACGTGGCTTCTCCGTCTTGCTTTGATTGATTGATAAATGCTTTCACCCAATGACGGGTCATTTCAAAACGTTCCAGCGGTTTTTCCTTCAGTTTATCCAGCGAAGAATCGAATAAATCACGAAGTTTATTCTGCTTCAGATAGTCCAGAAAAGCTTGGTAAATGGTTTCAGCCGAGCGACTAATGACGAAAATATCGCCTCTGGTCAGTTCTTCGAAAAGGTAAGTGCTGGCATACGAGGCCAGAGCTGAATCAAATAGTGTCGTATTTTTCAAAAAATTGTCGATGCCAGCGCGGATATCGGCTAATACATCGCTAAAGCTTTTGGTATCGGGAAATGCCTGTCGGATAATGCCAATGCCTTTCAATCGATGGTGTAAATTTTCCTTGGCTTCCGCTCCAATGATGTGATTCCAATAAAGAGCAGCGCAGGTTCGAACCGTTGGCTCGTAGCGTAATAAGTCGATTTGCTGGTGCAGTTCGAGTAATGCTTGCAGAATCTGGGAGGCGTCGTGGTCGTGAATTCCCTTCACATAGCCTTCAGTATAGCGCGAGGCCATAAATTGCTGTACGTGGGCCAACAAATCTGTATGCACAATGCCCGGAGCCAGGAGCTGGGTTTGTGTTTCCTGGTAAATTTTGTAGGCCAAATATTCGGCGCGGTACACCTGGCCATTTTCAGAAACCAGTTCCTGGGTCCAAACCTCGCGGGTAGCCAGGAAAGCGGGATCGGAAATGACTTCGAAAAAATTGGTGCCAGTGAGGTGGTAAAACATCTCCTTTTCCTTATTTACAATAGTCAAATCCAGGTTTTGGACGTTGACTGTGAAGGCATGCTTGCCCAGGCGGATGATGTTTTGCCCATCTACAAACAACTCCTGGCGGTCTTTTAACTGCCGCACGGTGTCTTCCCGAATGGTTTTCAGTCGGCTCTGGATATCGTCAGCCTTCACAGTATCATCCATGGCCACGAGCTGGCTGACCAAGTCGCGAATCTTCTCGATCATCATATCCGCAGCAAAATAGCCATTGATCTCGTTGATGGTCTTGAAGTTGGCTACTCGGTTCTGAATGCCTTTCAGGATACGTTCGGCAGCCGACATTAAACCCGTCGCTTTTTTATTGCGGGCTTCGGTCAGCGCCAGCTTTTTGGCTTCGAAAGCGCTGTAGATTTCCTCGCGTTTATCGGCCAGCTTTTCGGTAAATTCATCAAAATCAACAAACTTGCCCTCCAGTTCTTCTACCTGAACCATTAGTTTGGTCAGGTATTCGTCGCAGGTTTGTGGCGTTTCGCATACGTCGAGGTAGTTGATTAAAGCCTGGCTCAGCAGTTTTACCTGGGCATTAAACTCAGCCACCGCTTCTACACTCGACAGTTCCTTTTTCCTCGTTTTTAAACCCGCTTTCACCTGATTCAGGCTGGCATACACAACCGAAATATTGTCGATGATGCGCGTAGTTTGGGTGGAATCGGCAATTTTTAGGTTGCTGACAATCTCAATCAGCAAATCCAGTTCTTTGCCTGCCGCATCTGTGTCCTTTTCGATGATGGTGGCATCGGCCACTTTTTGTACTGTCTCAATTGCCTGCCGTTGGGTTTCTACTTTGTTGCGGTAAAAATCCAGCGAGTTTTCCTGCAACAGATAGCTGACGCAAGCTTCGGAAGTAAGCTGGCTTTGTTCTTCCAACGATTTTTCGAGCGCTTCAATGAATGGTACATCTGCGTAGCGCAGGTCTTTGAGCGAGATCGTTTCGCCGCGCATGCTACGAAGGTTAGCCAGCAAATGAACGTATTGATCAACATTCTCAAATACTGCCTTCTTGGCGCTTTCCCGCAAATCCTTCACCTTCTTGGCGGTGATGTCCGTTTGCTGCTGGGTATTCTTTCTGACCTTCGTTACCTTCTCAAATTCGTCAATAGCGCCGGTAGCCGCTGCCCGGATTTCGCCCAATGGCAGGTTGAGCTGGAAGGCTTCGCTTTGGTTTAGCCAGTAATAAGCATCAAGAATGTTATTGGTTTTCTTGACCAGATCCATGTAAAGCGTGCTGTACACGTCTTCACGCTGAATGAGGTTCACCATTTCTGTACACTCGGCCATCGCGCGTACAATATCCTTGTTGCCAACCTTGTACAGGTAGCTTTTTTGCTCTACGGGCGACTGATAATCAGCACTAACGTAAGGCGTTTGCCAGATTTGCAGGGCGTGGTTTTTGGTCGGCTCGTTGGAGCTTTTGAAATACACCAGTTCGCCACTATCAAATAAAGAAAAGCCATTACAAACGATGGGCGTTTCTACTTTTTGCTCAATCAGGTTATAAGACAGCAGGACATAAATGCCCGCTTCTTCATTGTAAAACACGTATAGGAAATCCTCTCCATTGGGCGAAATAATGCGCTTTTCAAACAGCATATTTTCCAGTGGTGCGGTCGATGCCGTGGTGCCGCTGGTCAGTCCATCAAACTGTTTCAACTCGCCCGATTGCAGGTAGTAGCCATTCGAGAAGATCAAGCCCTGGCTGTCAGGCAATAATACGCAGGCATCTTTGATCGCATCTACACGGACGGCCTTCTTGAGCTTGTCGTTATAAATAATGTAGCGATTCTTGTTCTCCTGATACGGCCTGACTTTGAGTAAAATAAGATGACCGAGATTGGCGTAGTGAAATTCGGCATCGTCGAGCGTTTGCTCCGCCTGCTCCACTTTTTCGGCATAAATCCCTTCGCCCGTATCGGTATTGTCTTCTATTTTGATGGTGAGGTCACCGCCAATGGTTTCGACGAAAATCTTGTCTTCAATGGAAATGTGGGGGTGCTTGCCGGTGCGTTGGTAATCGCGCCGGGTTCGTTTCCACTCAAACTCGTGCTGAGGCGGAAATTTAAATTCCTGGTCGCTGCGGTTATCGAGGTAATGCAAGCTATCGGAAGGTTGCCCTGCCGCTGCATTTTTATCTTCTTTAATCAGCCATTTGAACGTCTTAATATCTTTTGCGCTCTTGCCAATCTGGAATACCATAAACAAGTGCGGCCCCATAATAGTGAATTTGAGGAAAGCAGCGTATTTATAATATTTGTACAGTTCTTTGATCAGCGTCTCGAATTCGGCATTTTTGATCAGATCCAGCGGCTTTTGATGGAAGGAATGATCGCGGGAATCGTATTCGTACACGCTGAACACGTCCGATAATTCCACTTCCGATTTTAGTCCCAAATGCACGTTGTAGCCGAAAATGAACTGGCTCCCCACTGGAATCATATCGCGGGGAATGCAATTATTTTCGGTAGCAATGCGATTGTTCGCAATCAGCTGGGTATCAATGGCACCGAACACGTCTTTCCGGGCGTGGTTCAGATTGTCCAGCCGTTCGCGCAGGTCTTTGCCGTGGTTGTCGAGCCGCTTCCGAATGATTTCGTACGTGCCCGCTTCGAGCTGGGGTGTATTGGGAGTGGTTTCAGTCATGTTGGGGAGGAGATGCAATACATTAGGTAGGGGCAGGGCTTGCCCCTGCCCTTATGCAGGTTGTTTAGGGCAGGGGCAAGCCGGATCGCCGTCTGCCTGCCCCTACGTAAATACGATTGACGAATGGATCTACAACACCGTCCCAGCCTTTTTATCTCCAAGGCCATCCTTCTTAGCTGTATGCATCAAGTCATTCAACAGGCCTTTTACGCCATCGTCTGAAGTCAGGTTGAGCATTTTGAAGAGCAGGGCAGAGATCGTCAGGTTCTTCACGTCTTCGGAAGAGATCCCGAATTGATTCACCAGCCTTTTGATTTTATCACCCATAGAGCCGTCGGTGCCGTTACCATTCATCAGGGCGTGTTGTACGCCTTGGATTACCTGGCTATTGCTCACGAAGCTATCAATGGATTTGCCCTTGGTGATGGCTCCCATAATATTTTCGTAGAACATCGTTTCGCCACCCACAATGTTGATGTTAGAGGCTTTGAGAGCTTCGCTAATTACACTGGCTTGGGCATTGGCAATGTCTTTCTGGATATTAATTTTGGCCAGTTCGATGTCCGTAACTTGTTGTAGACGGAGCTTGAACTCTTCGTGCTCTTTGCCTACGCCATCGAGCTGTTTGGTGGCGTTGGCTCTAGCTTCGATACGCAAGGCTTCGGCCAGACCCTTTTTCTCCATAACATCTGCTTCAGCCAGACCTTGCTCTTTTACAGAAGCAGCCTTTATAGAAATGACTCTTGCTTCGGCGCTTCCCTTTTGTTCCAGTACATTGGCTTCGGTCAATCCCTGCTTTTCGAGGGCAGATGCTTTGGCTTCGATTCCCTTGGCATCGGCAATGGCCTTCTTCTCAATAATATTGGCTTCAACCGTTCCCTGTTTTTCGTGGGCAAGCGACTTGGCTTCCATCACTTGTGCTTCGGCCAGACCAGTAGCCGCTTCTTCGATTGTCTTGGCTGCCGCCATAATCTTTTTGGCTTCCGAAGATTTCTCCGCCACCTGGCGGTCGGCATTCGCTTGCATAATTGACTGCTCTGCGTATAGTTCAGCCGAGCGTTTGCTGGCTTCTGCTGATTTGATTTGCTGTACCAGCGCTTCTTCCGCTACTTTTTCTGCATTCTTAATTGCGACCGCCTTGTCGCGTTCGGCCAGGGCAAAGGCACGCGTGTCTTTTATCTTTTCTTCTTCAACTACTACGGCCTTTTCTACAATTACCCGTTCTCTAATTACATCCTGGATATTCTTTTTCTCTTCTTCAATGGCTTTGTCTTTCTCAATCCGGGCCAGTTCTACGATTCGTTCGCGCTCATTTACCTCCAACTGACGCTCCTTTTGCACGCGTTCAATTTCCACCGCTTCGGTTTTTTCCTTGGCCTTGGTCGCCACAATTACCTGCCGCTGCTTGTTTTGCTCAGCCACCTGCAATTCTTCTTCCGTGCGGATGCGCGCCTGTTCCGACTTCATAAATTCTTCTGAAGCAATCTTCTTCGTTTCAGCTTCTTCGCGGGACTTGATGGCTAATACTTCGCGTTTCTGCTTTTCTTCTTTTTCAGCTAATTGGCGTTCCAGTTCCAGAATGGCTTCGCGGGCTTCCACATTTTGCTTGGTAATCACCTTTTGCTCGTCGCGCCGGATTTGGTTGGCTTTGATCTTCTGTTGGGCAGTAAGGTCGGCAATCTTCTTGATACCTTCCGAATCCAGGATATTATCTTCGCTCAGGAAAGTGATGGGCGTTTGTTCCAAGTAATCGATGGCACAATCGTCTAGTACATAGCCATTGAGGTCGCGTCCAATGGCTTCCAAAATTTCCAGCTTAAATTTTTCGCGCGAATCGTATAAGTCTACGAAGTCAAACCGCTTGCCGATGGTTTTCAAGCCTTCCGAAAACTTGGCTTCAAACAGTTCGCGTAGCAAGGCGTAATCGGAAGCGCGGGCACAACCAATGGCCTGGGCTACTTTCTCGACATCTTCCTTCGTTTTGTTTACCCGCACAAAAAAGGCGACTTTAATATCCGCCCGCATATTGTCTTTACAGATCAGACCATCTTTCCCTGTCCGGCTGATTTCCACTGTTTTGAGCGAGATGTCCATAATTTCCAGCTGGTGAAGTACCGGAAAAACGAACATGGCATTGAAGCGAACGGTGAGATCACCAAAACCGGTGCGGACCAAAGCCTTTCCCTGGCTTACCTTTTTATAGCAACTGACAATAAGGGCTACAAAACCTAATAAAAAAACGGCAGCGATAACGCCCACTACAATGATAAAATTTGCAAACATAGTTTTAAATTAAGTTGAAAGTAAAGAGTTGAAAGTTGAGAGTTCAAGCTTTTTACTCTCAACTTTCAACTCTTTACTTTATTGGTCAAATGGTTCTATTAAGTAGGTGTGCGTGACTGGGTCATAATCAATCACCAGCCCTCTTTCGCCTCGTTTGAGTTGGTGTCCGGTGGTGGTTTTCACTGTCAGTAACAGCGGCGCACCCGTAGCGGATAGCACTTCTGCCTGACCCACTTTCTGTTCCGTGGCCGAGAGCAGGAGTGTACAAGGCTTGCCAATCAAATCACTATTGGCTTCAAATTCATTTTTGCCATCAGAAAAAACGTGAATGAGGGGAAACGTAAGAAACTTGGTCAGAAACAGGCTGCTAATAAAGTTGGGAATGAGCAGCAACAGGGCAAAACCGACCGATTGATTATGGAGGTAATAATTCCCTAGAATACTACCGCTCCACATAAATAAAACCATGAAGCTAAGGAAAATCATGAAAGGCACTTTTCCCAAATTGAAAAAATTAAGCAGAGAAGTGAAGAGACTTTGTTTCGCTTTTACATCTACATGGATGTTTTTCTCCAGATGCACATGCGCATGACCATCTATATGAATGTCCGCATCTATGTCGAAATGAAGAAAGCTGAAATCGATCAGGCCGACAATTACGGTAAGCCAGTACAACAGAATAACCAGTAATAGGAGGGTGAGCGGAAAATTAATGGAAATAAATGCCCAATCGAGTAATTCTTTCATGGATCTTGTTTTGAAACAATGTTCAATACTAGCAATTTTGGGGTAGATTACAAGGAGTGAAAATTCAACTTTTGATAGTCGGTAAGATTCAAGCTAAATTAAATAGCAAAACCAGGGGATGATAGGGCTGGAATGGATGAGCAGCAGAGAAAAAGCAAGTAAGACAAGCAGCTAATATAAGATCTGGAAAGTTTAATTTTCACAAATATGTGTGAATAAATTTTTAAATTTTAAACGAAAAGATTGGACAATAGTGCCAATGACATCTTTTTAATTTTACACAATCATTAATTTTCAATATTTATATTGCTATTCTGAAAAATATGCCGAATCTTTGCACAAATACCTAACTAATGAAGTTTACGCCTTTCCATAGTTTTGAGCTTTTGCTCATTGTGGTCATTTTCCTGATTACCTGACAGGGGGAAGGCTTCACCATAATTTATTAAGAGCCTGTCTCCCTAAGAGAAAGGCTCTTTTGGTATTCAGGCTAGTCATTAAATAGCCATTTTTAACCGTTTCAATTATCCCATGAGTAAGACTACTCTCGAAGAAAAAGCCATCAATAGCTATAGTCGACGCATCACGCAAGACCCTACGCAACCTGCTGCCCAAGCCATGCTATATGCCATTGGGTTAAAGGATGAAGACTTCAAAAAAGCGCAAGTGGGTATTGCCAGCACCGGCTGGGAAGGCAATCCTTGCAATATGCACCTCAATGCCTTGGCAGCTCAAATTAAATTGGGAATCCAGGAATCTGAAATGCTGGGGCTGATTTTTCATACCATTGGGGTAAGCGACGGGATGTCGATGGGAACCACCGGGATGTCTTTTTCCTTGCCTTCTCGCGACATTATTGCCGACTCTATCGAAACGGTAGCCAGTGCCCAATGGTACGATGCCATCGTGCCCATTGTTGGTTGCGATAAAAACATGCCCGGTGCGATGATCGCCCTCGGAAGACTCAACCGCCCAGCAGTGCTGGTATATGGAGGGACTATTCGGCCTGGGGTATATAAAAACGAAAACCTTAATGTTGTCTCCGCTTTCGAAGCTTTAGGGCAAAAGATAGCAGGTACTATTAGTGAGGAAGATTACAAAGGCGTTATCAAAAATGCCTGCCCAGGCGCTGGTGCTTGTGGCGGTATGTATACGGCCAATACGATGGCTGCGGCCATTGAAGCATTGGGCATGAGTTTACCTAATAGCTCCTCTTTTCCGGCGACTAGTCCAGAGAAAAAAGCGGAATGTCGGCAAGCAGGGAAAGCGGTTCGTTATTTATTAGAAAATAACATTTGCCCGAAAGACATTATGACTTTCGAAGCGTTTGAAAATGCTTTCACATTAACGATTGCCCTGGGTGGCTCTACCAATGCAGTACTCCACCTGATAGCGATGGCGAAAGCCGTTGGCATTTCATTTACATTAGCCGATTTCCAACGCATCAGCGATAAAACGCCTTTCCTGGCCGATTTGAAGCCAAGTGGCAAATACCTGATGGAAGATTTGTTTAAGGTGGGTGGTACGGCAGCCGTCTTGAAGCTATTGCTACGCGAGGGTTTCCTGCACGGTCATTGCCTGACTGTCACCGGAAAAACCCTCAGCGAAAACCTGGAAGCCTTTCCTGATCTTTTAGAAGGACAACAAGTGATCTATCCTTTGAATAAGCCGATTAAACCAACCGGCCATATACAGATTTTGTACGGCAACCTCGCCACCGAAGGATCTGTAGCCAAGATTACGGGTAAAGAGGGAGAGAAATTTACCGGACCTGCCCGCGTGGCGGATTCGGAAACGGAAGTGCTGGAAATTATTGAGGCTGGTGGAGTGAAACCAGGCGAAGTAGTCGTGATTCGCTACGTAGGCCCAAAAGGTGGCCCCGGAATGCCCGAAATGCTTAAACCTACTTCCGCTTTGATTGGCGCAGGTTTGGGTAATGCCGTAGCCCTGATTACGGATGGCCGTTTTTCTGGTGGTACGCACGGTTTTGTGGTAGGACACATCGCGCCGGAAGCCCAGGATGGCGGAAACATTGCGCTGGTTCGCGATGGTGATATCATTACAGTAGATGCCGTAAATAATACGATAGACGTAGCGGTGAGCGATGCAGAACTAGCGCATCGTCGTTCGGAATGGGTGGCTCCTCCGCTAAAAGCTACGATTGGTATTCTGAAGAAATATATCAGATCCGTTTCATCGGCCTCGGAAGGTTGTGTCACGGACGAATAAATAAAAACCATCGATTATTCGCTTACATACGTGTCAATCAGTTAGATACGCAAGATCATTCAACCGAGAAACAATGGAAAACGACAAGATCAAACTCAGAGGCGCCGATTACATCGTTAAGTTGCTGGAATGTTTAGGAGCGGATAATCTATTCGCTTATCCTGGTGGTGCCATCCTACCCATTTATGATGCACTCGCCTTCAGCAAAGTAAAAAACATTCTGGTACGCCACGAACAGGGCGGAGCACTAGCCGCCAATGGTTATGCGCGGGTAAAAGGTAAGCCAGGCTTTTGCCTGTCTACTTCTGGCCCTGGGGCTACTAATATGGTTACGGGTATTGCCGATGCCTTTGCCGACTCTATTCCGATGATTGCCATTACCGGGCAGGTAGCCGGCCCTTTGATTGGCTCCGATGCTTTTCAGGAAACGGACATCACGGGTATTTGCATGCCTATTACCAAGCGTACCTATATCGCGCGTCACCTGAGCGAAGTACCTGGCATTTTGCAGGATGCTTACCTGACAGCCATTAGTGGCAGACCTGGTCCGGTATTGGTAGATATTCCCCGCGATGTACAAGTAGCTACAATTGAGTTAGATGCCGATTGGGAACAACACTATACCATTCCCCAAAGAGAGCGGTTATTCAATACCGATGACGAGCAGATCGCCCAAGCGGTTAAGCTGATATCGGAAGCCAAGAAGCCTTTGATTTTGGCCGGACACGGAATTATACTTTCTGATGCTTGCCAGGAGTTCCGCGATTTTATCAAACGTGAACACCTTCCGACCATTTCTACCATTTTGGGGATTGGAGTACTGAAACACAATGATCCGCTGTACTTCTCTTGGTTGGGAATGCACGGAACCAAATACGCCAATGATGCCGTGCAGCAGGCAGATTTACTGATTGCGGTAGGGATGCGCTTTGATGATCGTATTACGGGGAAGCTCGACAAGTTTGCGCCAAATGCCAAAGTTGTTCACATAGATATTGACAAGAGCGAAAACAGCAAAAACGTACGGGCAAACGTATTTTTACACGCGGATGTAAAACGGGCTTTGCAAGCAATACCAGACACCCGTACCCGCGAAAATCTGCGCGTTCGTCGTCAGTGGGTAGAGCATTTAGACCAGCAGCGCGCCAAGTACCCGTTCAAAGAAGCCAACCATGATGTTTTCAACATGATTACGGCACTGGATGTACTCAACGAAGTGATGGACGAAGATGCGATTGTATCGACTGATGTAGGCCAGCACCAGATGTGGGCAGCACAGTACGTTACCCGCATGAATCCTAACCGCTTCCTTACTTCGGCTGGTTTGGGTACGATGGGCTTTGGCCTACCTGCGGCCATGGGCGCTCAAGCGGCAGCTCCTGGTAATCAGGTGTGGTGCATTTCCGGCGATGGTTCCATTCAGATGAACATCCAGGAGTTGATGACTTGCGTGCAGGAAAATTATCCCATACGGGTTCTTATTCTGGACAATAATTATCTGGGAATGGTACGCCAGTGGCAGGAGCAATTCTGGGCTGGTAACTACTCAGGAGTGAATCTGATGAATCCGGACTTTGTGATGCTGGCTAAAGCATACGGTATTGATGCTGTTTGTGCTTCTACCGTAGAAGAATATAAAGAAGCGCTGCACCTGGCAAGCAATGCCAAAGGGCCATTCCTGATTCATGCCAAGGTGGTGAAAGAAGACAACGTATTGCCTATGATTGCACCAGGAACTACCCTAAGCGATACCATTTATTATCCCGAAGGCGAAGAATTACACGCCAAACAAAAAACGCAGCTGATTACCAGATAAGCCATGAAAGAATTACATACCTGGCACATTGCCTGCCACCATACGCCCGAAATGATTGACCGAATCTTAATGCCCATTCGCAAAAGGGGTATGCGGGTCACAAGTTTGAGCTACCAGCGCGAGACAGAAACCACGGCTGTTTGTACCGTTGCTTTCGAAGAGGAGCCGCTGATTGCCGAGCAAGTGTTTAAAAATATGATGCGTACTTTGGACATCACTACCGTAACCAAAGCATAATTCTTTACTTTTGCATCTGATTCAGTATTTTATCATACAACTTTTTATAATCCAACAGTTTAACTATTATCATGGCAACAATTAATTTCGGCGGAGTCGAAGAGAATGTAGTGACGCGGGAAGAATTTCCCTTAGAAAAAGCGAGACAAACATTAAAAGATGAAGTCATTGCCGTTATCGGCTACGGGGTGCAAGGTCCTGGACAAGCGCTAAACCTGAAAGACAACGGTTTTAATGTGATTGTAGGACAACGCCAACCTTCCAAATCTTGGGATAAGGCTAAAGCTGATGGCTTTGTAGAAGGAAAAACACTTCTTTCTATCGAAGAAGCGTTAGAAAAAGGCACGATCATTTGCTTTTTACTTTCCGATGCAGCACAAATTGCTCTGTGGCCTACCGTAAAGAAATACCTTACCAAAGGCAAAACGCTTTATTTCTCTCACGGCTTCGGCATTACTTATAAAGACCAAACCGGCATCGTTCCACCCGCTGATGTGGATGTAGTATTGGTTGCTCCTAAAGGTTCAGGAACTAGCCTTCGTCGCTTGTTCTTGCAAGGCAAGGGATTGAACTCCAGCTTTGCTATTTTCCAAGATGCTTCTGGCAAGGCTTTAGACACAGTAACGGCGCTGGGTATTGGCGTAGGTTCTGGCTATTTGTTTGAAACTACTTTTGAAAAAGAAGTATACAGCGACTTGACTGGCGAACGGGGTATCTTGATGGGTGCTTTGGCTGGTGTAATGGAAGCGCAATACGATACTTTGCGTAGAAAAGGCCATTCGCCAAGCGAGGCTTTCAACGAAACCGTAGAAGAATTGACAGAAAGCTTGATCAGACTGGTATCTGAAAACGGCATGGATTGGATGTACGCCAACTGCTCTACTACTGCGCAACGTGGCGCCTTAGATTGGAGACACAAGTTCCGCGAGGCTACCTTGCCTGTATTTGAAGAACTGTACGAAAAAGTAGCTACCGGTCAGGAAGCTGCTCGTTCTATCGCTACCAACAGCCAGCCTGATTACCGGGTGAAGTTGGAAGCCGAATTGCAGGAAATCCACGATTCAGAAATGTGGCAGACTGGCGCCAAAGTGCGCGAGTTGAGACCGAAACAATAACAATAAGTAGATGTGTAGAGGTGCAGATGAGTAGATAGGCTTTTAGCTACTCATCTGCACCTCTACTAATTTACACATCTGTCTTTTACTTTGGATTTATTTATCGGTCTTTTTTTGTTCTGGGGCGCGTATCAGGGCTACCGGAAAGGGTTATTACTAGAGATTGTGGCAATCGTGGCCTTTATCCTAGCGGTAGTTATCGGCTTCAAACTGCTGAACGTAAGCCTGTCATTCCTGACGCCTTACGTGGGTAACAATAACCGCTTCCTCCCGTATTTTGGCTTCTCCATTATCTTTTTCCCCATTATTTTTCTGGTCAATAAACTAGGTTTTCTTTTACGGAAAAGCCTTCGTTATACGCTGTTGGGCAAATTCGACAGTATGGCTGGCGCGTTTATAGGCATATTTACCTGGGCATTTGGTATCAGCGTGTTTCTGTGGCTGGTCAATGCGGTGGGCGTTGTGCTTCCGGCAGAAGTGACTAGTAAAAGCTATTTATATCCCTACATTAAGCCCTTTGCCCCCACCATTATTAACAAAGCGCTAGCCTTATTCCCCATGGGTAGCGACCTGCTCGACTCCCTCAAAAAGCTGCTGCAAGGCAACGGTCACAGCAAATAGACCGAAGCGTAAGCACTGAATAACCACTTCACTTATATGAAAAGCCCTTTGTAAATGAATCATTTACAAAGGGCTTTTTTATGGGCTGATTTTCTTCCGTTGATGCCTCAGGAAAGTTTTATTGGTGTAGGATAATTTGTAATAATGTATGGTTAAGTAAGGAGGCAAGTATTTACTTTGTTAAAGCAAAAACAAATAGCTAACACATTGATTTTCTTGTATGTAGTCTTGTTTTCCATAATTATTATCCATTGATTTTTATGCTTGCCCCACTGTTGGAAAGCAGGCTCGGCCAACCCATTGATTAGTCCATCAACTACCTATCAGCTATGAATCAATTACCTTTTATGTTTGCCACTGGCATTGAAAATAGTTACCCTACCATTGTGCTGCCGAATGGTACCACCAAGCGCGTAGACGAAATGGAAAAGGCTGGGCATTATCAGCGCTGGCGCGAAGACTTTCGTTTGGTTCGGGAAAGTGGGATGCAATTTTTACGCTACGGGCCGCCTTATTATGCTACCCACTTAGCACCTGGCCAATATGACTGGCACTTTACTGATGAAACTTTTGCTGCCATGAAAGCCATGGGAATTACGCCCATTGTCGACTTATGCCATTTCGGTGTCCCTGATTGGTTAGGCAATTTTCAGAACCCCGACTTCCCGGCTCATTTCGCGGAATATGCACTGGCCTTTGCCAAACGATTCCCAGATTTACGCTTGTATACACCTGTGAATGAAATAAATATTTGTGCCATTTTTTCGGCACAGTTCGGCTGGTGGAACGAGCGACTTGCCGATGAACATGGCTTTGTTACAGCCCTAAAGCACATGTGCAAAGCCAATTTGCTGGCGATGGACGCCATTTTGAGTATACAACCAGAGGCCGTATTTATCCAAAGTGAAGGCTGGGAATATTTCCATACCGAGACTGACGCCTGCCATGAAAAAGCCGATTTCCTCAACCAAAAGCGGTTCTTGCCCTATGATCTGACCTGCGGTTATCCTTCCAGTCAACTGATGCAGGATTATTTGCTGCACCACGGAATGACCAAAGATGAATATGCTTGGTTTCGTAACCATCCTTGCCGGGGTAAATGGGTCATTGGAGCCGATTACTATGCCCATAATGAACACATGGTGCACCCAGACGGACGCACCAGCGACTTTTTTAACGGCCTGGGATTTTACCAGGTAGCGCGCCAATACTACGATCGTTACCGCGTTCCGGTGATGTATACGGAAACCAATATTGGTGCTGAAAAAGCGGTGGCTTGGCTACATCAACAATGGAATGAATTGTTGCGGCTCAAACAAGAGGGTATACCCGTGGTTGGTTTCACTTGGTACAGCCTTATTGACCAGATAGATTGGGATACGGCTTTGCGGGAAGACAATGGAAACGTCAATGCGTTTGGACTATACGACATTGACCGTAAAATAAGACCGGTAGGAGAAGCTTATCACAACATTATAGCTCAATATACGGCTGAAATGAAAGAGGCTGGCCATGTATTTTCGATTAATCATCTGCCAAAACCCACGTTCGTATAAGCAAATTTGACAAAAGAAAGGAAAAAGCCTCCCTACTGTAAGGTAGTATTGGGGCTTTTTCCTTTCTTTTGTTTAACAATCCGGCAATCGAACGAGCCATGGCAGACAGCAGTGATAGAGTAACGTTCCCTAATCGCCTATTTCCTTCCAATCAATCCAAGAGTCAAGCAGTACCTATTCATCCCTTTTCCTTGCCCTGGATACAGGTAGCCCCGCATGCGCCTTACTTTTTGACGGACCAAGGAGAGAATTGGACGCCCATTGGCCAGAACGATGCCATTACCTGGCCGGACTTGGCGGGGCTTTTTCGCCGGAAAGATGTCAACAGTGTCGATCAGTATTTTTCAACGCTGGTCTCTCACGGCGTTACTTGTTTACGGCTGATGTTGGAGTACTGCCATACCGAAAACCGCTATTTAGAACGTCCGGCAGGTGTTTTTCAGCCGAATATTATTATGCTGTGGGACGATGTATTCGCGCTTTGTGCCAAGCACGGCTTGCGTATCCTGCTTACGCCGTATGACACCTTCTGGATGCGGAAACGCTGGGCTAAACATCCATACAACCGGGCGAATGGCGGTTTTTGCCAACGTCCTTCCCAATGGCTTACTTGTCCGGCAACTTTATCGGCGATCAAAGCCCGGCTTGCTTTTGCCACGCGGCGCTGGGGCAGTAGCGGGGCGCTTTTTGCCTGGGACTTGTGGAATGAAATCGACCCGGCACATGCGGGTCACGATAGCCAGACTTTGCATGCCTGGGTGAGCGAGATGAGCCGCTATCTGCGCGAACTGGAAATGGATATCCACGGACGGGCGCACTTGCAAACGGTATCGGTATACAGTCCCGTATTAAAGAAGCACCCCGACCTAAGCGAAGTCATTTTTCGGCATCCACTCCTGGACTTTGCCAGTGTCCACTTCTATGATGCCTCCATTCGGCTGCCTTCCAATACGGTAAAGCCAGCTTTGCAAACGGGCGTACTCACGCGAGAGGCCTTGCGCCACATTCGGGACGGCCGGCCATTTCTGGACAGCGAGCACGGCCCCGACCGCAGTTTCCGACGAAAACAGGGCACTTTGCCAGCGTGTTTTGACGATCAGTATTTCCGACATATGCAATGGGCGCATCTGGCCGCAGGTGGCGCGGGTGGAGGCTTTCGCTGGCCTTATCGCCATCCACACGTACTGACGCAGGGTATGCGTCAAGCCCAAAAGGTATTGGCTGCATTTATTCAAGACGTGGATTGGCAATTTTTTTCAAGAACAAATCTGGATGCGCAGGTGAAAATTTCTCCTAGCTTTTTTAAGGGATTTGCTTGCGGAAACGAAAAGCAGGTCATTCTTTGGTTTCTTCAAACAAAAGACCTTACTGCCGAAGGCTTGCTTCACCCTAACCTATTGCCCCAAAAGGCAAAAATCAGGGTTTCAGCCATGGAAGCGGGACTGTACTCGGTGGTGGTCTGGAATACGCTGACCGGCGAACGCCATACCTTGGAGCCTTTCTCACTGCTCACGTCAGAAACCCTGACAATAGATATTCCAGCAATAGCGGGAGATGCTGCTATGCTAATTTCGAAACTTCAATAGACTGTCTATGAGGTATGTATGGACTCAATTGGAGTTGAGCCATCAGCAAATCTTTGGCGTAATGTTCACATAAAACCCGCTCCGAAGGAAACCCAGGCTTAAGGATTACGTCCCACAGACCTGAATTGTGGTAGTGGCTCAGGTTATCCCAGTCGGGACGGTCGATGATGGGATACAGACAAACACCCCATAAATCCACTCCTTCTGCCAGGGCTTGCTGACATTCCTGCCCTATTTCCCTCACCCATTCTCCCCGGCCAATGCCCAGATGGCTGGTTTCCGCCAACACCAAAGGACGGTTATACCGATCGTAGACTTGCTTCAGCAACTGCGATAACGGTATCCAGCGGGGATCTTGGGGGGCTTCCCATTGCACGCGCGAGCCAAAATGTATCCACTGATTATTGTAGTAAAAATCGAGGCCAATAATATCCAGGTATTCAGGCTTGCCGCCCAGTTCTGGATGCAGTTTTCCGGCTAGCATGTCGAGCGCCTGGAAACGGTCTTCATTAATGGCTGCTACTTCGGCCAGGGTTTGGGGCTGGTCGTCGCCCGGCAACACGTATATCAAGGGCTCGGTATGCAAAAATCGGGCTTCCGGGTCTACTTCCCATATGGCTTCCATGCCCGCGATGCAGGCTTTAACCAACGCGCGTTTAACTTCAAAACCCAGGCCTTGTGTATAGGGTACAGTCTGCTTGATCTCACCGCCGAGCCAGGAAATAAAGCTGATTTCATTAATGGGGGTCACAATCAGCGTTTCATCACTGAGCGAACGCCACAGTACGGCAAAAGCCCGGCATATATTGGCAAAGCGTTCCGCAAAGCGGGGCTGGAAAGGCGATAAATCGTCGGGATACCCAAAATGACAGATGTCCCAGATTTGTTGTATACCAGCTTCTTTGCCAGCCTCAATCCGGTTAATTACTTCGCTCCAATCGTATTGTCCTGGTATTTTCTCTACTGTATTCCAGCAAATTCCCTCTCGAACAGTGAGCAGATTTAGTGGAATTAAACGAGCATAATCCTCTTCGGCCAATACATCGTGAAATGTTTCTTTCAAAATATTAACCCGATCACCGTGGCAGTTTAAATGATCGGCGCACTCAAAACCAGCCTGCCAAAAAGAACGAAACAAAGGATTCGTTTTAAAAATAGTTTCTGTGTTCATGTGATAAAAATAGTGCAACAAAAATACCCTTATAGATCATTCTAAATCGGACGTTATTTGGTTGGTTTAGATCAAGTAAGTTTTGTCTAAAATGTTTGTATATATAATTCAATTGGTTTAAATAAAATACTGAAAAAGAACGACTATGCTATGACAGACATGTTTTGCTGGCAAATGGTTTATTTAGTATTTACCCATAAATGACAAGAATTTATCTCAGTCAGCCATTCTATACGAAATGAGAGTACATAGTTGATGACTGTCAAGCATAGATCCACCTGGCTTTGAGGGGCATGTGGGTGTTTAGTGTTTGCTGGGCCTTGAGTAGATCTTTGGCATAGTGTTCACACAAAACCCGCTTGGGAGGCTTATTTGGATGGTGTTCCAAATCCCACAGGCCGGAGTTATGGTACAGGTTAAGGTTATCCCAATCGGGTCGGTCGAGGATAGGATATAGGCAAATGCCTTGGAGATCGACTCCATTTTCGATTGCTTGGCAGCATTCCCTGGCTATTTCCAAAATCCAATCTCCGCGCCCAACGCCCAAATGGCTGGTTTCAGAAATAGTCATCGGGCGGTTATATCGGCTATATACTTCCTGCAAAAGCACCGATAAAGGTTTCCAGCGCCGATCGCGGGGCTCTTCCCATCGAATGCGGGTACGTTCGTGTTCCCATTGATTATCAAAATAGTAGTTCAGGCCAATCAGGTCGAGGTATTCCTTGCGCCCTCCTAGCTCTGGGCACATGCTGCCTGACAGCATATCCAGGGTTTGAAACTGTATTTCATTGGCTTGCGCTGCTTGTGCTATCATTTCTGGCTCGTCACCCACCGGAAGAATATAGACCAAGGGCTCGGTATGCAAAATCCTTACCTGGGGATCCACCTGCCAAATGGCTTCTATGGATGCAATGGCCGCTTTTACCAGTTCGTACTTGAGCTCAAATCCTCGTTCGGTGGTATAAGGAACCGTGCCTTTCACTTCTCCACCCAGCCACGACAAAAAGCTTATTTCATTGATAGGTGTTACAATCAGGGGCTCGTCGGAAAGCGAATGCCAGAGCTGGACAAACGCCTGACTTACAGAAGCGAGGCGCTCAGAAAAGTGTGGCTGCAGAGGAGACAAATCGTCGGGAAAACCAAAGTGACAAATGTCCCAAAGCTGTTGAATGCCATTTCTTTGCCCCGCTTCTATTCTTTCTATTACGTCCGTCCAATCATAGAGGCCGGGCTTCTTTTCTACCCGATTCCAACGAATGCCTTCGCGCACGGTTTGAATTTGGAAGGGAGCCAGGGCAGCATAATCTTCGTCTATTAAGACATCGTGGGCGGTTTCCTTCAGTAAATCTACTCGATCGCCATGGTAATTGAGGTGATCGGCACACTCAAAACCGGCTTGCCAGAAAGAGCGAAAAAGGGAGTTTACACTTGACAACTGATTCATACGCAGCTAACAATTGGTGAACTTTAGCTTATACGTATAACTTAGTGATTGTTTCGGGTGGAATAGCGGTAAAGCTTAAGGCCGTTCGATAGGAGGCTGCTGGCCAGTATATTCGGAAGGCGTAGTGCCGTACATTTGCCGGAAACATTTGGTGAAATAAGATAAGTTGGCAAATCCTACCTGGTAAGCTACTTCTGATACATTGTTGGTGTGTTGAGACAGTAAGTGAGCGGCTTTCTGCAACCGATAGTGTCGCATAAATTCACTGGGCGCTTGATTGGTGAGTGCTTTTACCTTGCGGTTTAAGTTGGTATGGCTCATGCCCACTTCTTTTTCCATCGATTCGATAGTAAAGTCTGGATTCTCGATATTCGCTTCGATTACACGGATTACCCGCTGCAAAAATTTCTCGTCCAACACATTTACCGTAAGCGCAGACATCGGTTTAGGAGAGGTGATTGCTACTGGAGGAGCCACAGTAAATTCTTTATTCCAGCGTTCTCGTAAGCTTTTGCGTTGGGCAATCAAATTTTTCGCCCGGACGAAAAGCTCCTCGGTATGAAAAGGCTTGGTAATATAGTCATCGGCTCCCGTTTCTAAGCCCTCAATTTTGCTTTGCACAGTAGCTTTGGCGGTCAATAAAATCATCGGGATATGGCTGGTGCGCTCATCCGTCTTGAGTTGGTGGCACAGTTGTACGCCATCCATCTTGGGCATCATCCAATCACTTACGATCAGGTCAGGAATGGTTTCCAGGGCCATTTGTAGCCCTTCCTCGCCATTGGAGGCCTCTATTATCCGGTAGCGGTCTTGGAAAATATTACGAATGTAGGTACGCAAGTCGGCATTGTCCTCCACCACCAACAGCAGGGGCGCGTGCTCATCTGCTGGGCTTGGTAGATGTTCTTCCAAAAAAATCTTTTCTTCGAGAATTAACTGCTGGACTTGCTGCAATTCGCTTGGTGGTTGCTCCGGCTGGGGCAGTAGTAATTCATGGGCTACTTCCAGCAGGGGGAGTTCTACGGTAAAGCAGGTGCCTTCGCCTACGGTACTGGTTACGCCAATCGTGCCTTGCTGCAACTCTACGAGTTCTTTGGTCAAGGTCAAACCAATGCCGGTGCCTTCAAACTCGCGGGTGTGCGAGCTGTCTACCTGATAGAAACGGTCAAAGATTTTATTGATTCTATCCGAAGGTATACCAATGCCCGTATCCTCCACTGCTATGACAATCCATTGCTTTTCATTCGTCCTCTTTATCGATACAGTCACTTTTACTTCGCCCTTAGGCGTAAACTTCAAAGCGTTGGCCAGCAGATTGGTTATAATCTTTTCCAACTTGTCTTTGTCAAACAAGGTTATCAGTGATTCCAGATTGCTTTCAAACGTCAGTTTGATTTGCTTGCTTTCAGCCAAAGACAGGAAGGAAAACACGGTTGCTTTCAGGAGAGGCATCATGTCTCCTGGCGTTGCCTCCCACTGCATCTTTTTGGCTTCCAGCTTAGAAATATCTAAAAGTTGGTTAATCAGTTCTAACAATCGCTTGGCGTTGCGGTGCATTAACCGGACTTCCTGCTCAAAGAAACGACCTTTGTCTGCTGAAGCAAGATTCTTTTCTAACGGACTTAAAATGAGCGTTAAGGGTGTCCGAAGTTCGTGAGAAATGCTGGTAAAAAACCGAGACTTCAACTGGTCTAGCTCCATCAATTTTTCCGACTCCAAACTACTTAATAATAAATTATTCTTTAACCGTTCCTGACTGATGATATAGCGACGTAAACCATCCATCATGGCAATAAACAAAGCTACATACAGTATATAGGCACCGACTGTCCTCCACAGGGGCGGAGAAATAATGATTTTGACCGAAGCGCCCTTCTCATTCCAGGCCCCGTCGTGGTTAGCCGCTTTTACGCGGAAGACATACTCGCCAGGCTGTAGATTGGTAAAAGAAGCATAGCGGCGCGTACCTGCCTGCACCCATTCTTGATCAAAGCCTTCGAGCTGATACGCATATTGGTTTTTGGAAGGGAAAGCATAGCTGAGGGCAACAAAATCGAAGGAGAGGAAATTATCATAGTAGGGCAGGGTAATCACTTGGGATAAGTTGCGGGGCTTGTCAAATACCTTGAAGCTGCTAATGGCTACCGGAGGCGCATACGGATTGTGCTGAATGCTATCGGGATGAAAAATATTGAAGCCATTTTTGCCTCCAAAGTACATCTCGCCAGTGATGCTTTTGAAGCAAGCCCCACTAAACTCATTGGCCTGCAAGCCATCCAAGGCATCGTAGATGGTTAGGGCTGCCGTGGCCGGATTAAAGTGATACAAGCCATTTTTGCTGGTGCTCAGCCATAAATCTCCTTTCCCATCTGCCAGAATGCCATTGATAACTGTCTTGGTTAAGGCTTTGGGTTCCATAATCGCCCGACAGCTTCCCGTTTTACTATTCAGGCACAGCAATCCACCCTCTTGCAGACATAACCACAACAACCCCGTCCGATCTTCATAGAGGTTGTGAATCGCCGTCGCCTTACTGCGAAAGGTGGCCTCCTTATAAGCATATGGGGTAAAATGCCCGGTTGAAGGGTTGAATTTCATGAGGCCATATTGGTCAGCAGCCAGCCACAATTCGCCCTGGGAATCTTCTATGATTTTAGTGATTTCAAATGCCTGGGTTTTGAGAAAAGGAGGCTTATAATTGATGAATCTCCCTTTTCCTTCTTCCAAGCGGGCTAAGCCAAAACGAGTGCCCAACCAAAGGGTGCCTTGTTTGTCTTGATAAATCGTATTGACAAGCGCGTGCGGTAAACTAGTAGAATCGGACGGATTGTGTAAATAGCTGGTAAAGCGGTGCGTTGCCCGGTCGAACTTTTTCAAGCCGCCACCAAGCAGTCCTATCCATAAATGCCCCGCCTGGTCTTCGTAGATACAAGTGGTATTATTTTCCCAAAGATTTTTTGGTGCCGGAGCGGGATAATCATAGTGGATATATTGGCCGTTGCTTCTATCCAACTTATCTAAGCCTGCTCCATTGCCAATCCAAATAGCGCCCAGGTGGTCTTCATACAAGGCCGTTACATCATTCTGGCGGATGCTATTGTCATTTCCCGGCTCGTGGAATAGATGGGCGAACTGCTTTCTTAACAAGTCTATTTTCTTCAAGCCTGCTTCATAAGTACCTACCCATAATACTTTGGAGCGGTCTTCATAAATGGATGTAACCGCATCACGGCCAGTAGCCTTTAGTAAAGCAGGCTTGGGTTTATTATGGATGAAAGTATTTTTGCTTCGGTCAAACCGACATAAGCCTTTGTCTTGTGTGCCTATCCAAAGCGTGCCGAAAGAGTCTTCCAAGAGCGCCATAATATGGCTGCTCCTTATACTATGGGAGTCTTTGGGTTGGGGTACATAGACTTTAAACTGGGTGGTCTTCCGATCAAATGCAGCCAAGCCATCACCCGTAGTCGCTACCCACAAAACGCCCGTTCGATCTTCCATCATATCTCTAACTGCATGTCGAGGGTCAATGTCATGGCTGGATACGGTTGGCAGTGTATAGCGGGTAAACTGAAATGATTTTCGATCAAAATGGCTGATGCCTTGGTTAGTGCCCAACCAAAAATTTCCTTGCCGGTCTTCATAAATTTTATTAATCTGATTATAGGCCCATTTGTTGGGATGTTGGGGAGCGTGCTCGTAGAGGATACACGTATTGGTTTGCTTATTGAATTTATTCAGCCCCGCATAATTGCCAATCCATAAAATATTGGCTCGGTCTGCATAAATGGTTCTTATCAGATCGTGGCTAATGGACTGAGGGTTGGCAGGGTCGTGTCGATAGACCTGGAAGGTATTGGTTTTTTTATCAAATTTATTTAATCCACTTTCGGTACCAATCCACAGGTGTCCTTCTAGATCTTCGTAGAGACACGTGATAGCGTTATTGCTGATGCTGGTATTGTCGTGAGGGTCGTGCTCGAAGAGCAAAAAGTTGTAGCCGTCAAAGCGGTTGAGCCCATCCTGGGTACCAATCCACATAAAGCCCTCCTTGTCCTGCAAGGTGCAAGTAACGATACTATGGGACAACCCCTCCTTGGTAGAAAGTTGTTCAAAATGCACATTATCCGTCTGTCCATACAACTTCAAGGCAAGCATGGACAAACACAAAGAGAATAGTACCAGTGATTTCATCAATTGAAAAAGTATTGCATGTCTCTACTCCTGCCAACCCCTGAAAGAGCTATTAAAGTAAAATATATCGCCGCAAGATTCATACCCTGAAACCCTAAATAACAATATAAAATGCGGTTTTTTTCCAAATGTTAAAGCTATTTTTGTGGCGTAGACATACCAATGAAATAAGGTGCTATTGTTTATACGCTAGGCCATTATTAGAAAGGGTGTGGTACTCAAATTACCTCCCACTAATCCTAGCAGTGAGCAGATGAGTGAGGCGAGGGTAGCATGGTTGATTGGCGTTTACTGGATAATGTAAAGCAATCCAAGCGGACGCTTGGCTAAGGGTGGGTCTTAGCGGACGCTCAATGCTGTCAACTTAAGGAACATGGCCACCACTTTATACAGGCGATTGTCATCCTGAGCGGAGCGAAGGACCTTATTATTTGTTTAGTGGTAACTCCATAACAAGGTCCTTCGCTCCGCTCAGGATGACAACAGAGAAGAAGAAAACACCTTTTTATCCTTAAGTTGACAGCATTGAGCGGACGCTAAGACCAGGCAGAATTGATCTGAGACTTTTGCATTAATAAAAATGACGATGCTAACTAAAATCTTGCAAAATTTAATCGTGAAGATTATGCTTTTTTTCTTAATCTTATTGGCTTTTGATTGTAGTTCTGATACAACAAAAAAGATGCAAAAGTCGGAGATAATCTCTATTCAGAGAGTTGAAAAAACAGCCCAGATAGAACAACCGAAGAAAACTAATACTGTAATGGCACTAAATAAGGATAGTTTATTATGGGCTTATCAGGTGTTATTAAAGACGGGTATTATTAATTCTAAATTTCCAATAAATAAGCTTTTGTTTTACAAGGACTATTTTGCGCAAGACAATCATCTTTTATTGATTAAAATTGACTATGATGAAAATATAAAATATAAAGATTCATCAATTACAAATTGCTTAATTATTTGTAATGGTGATAGTATAGGGAAAGTGAAAGCTATTGATAGTATAAATGAAGATGATTTCATTTATAAATACAATCATAATGGCTTGTCAATATTTAGCTATTATTCCTCACCTGTAGGATACATAGAATACTACATCTTAGATAATAAAAATCAAAAACTTTATGTAAGTGAACAAATTTATGATTCAGAGGATTTGGATACATTGTCTATTGACCTAAGACTTATGTCGGTTCGGGCTATTAAGCTTAAGACTTCCGAAGCTATACCCCTAAAACTTACTCTCCTTCAATGGGACTAATTAGTTGCTTTCTCCTTCTAGTCCCAGCCCTTCTTTTGGCATTTGACAGCATTGAGCGTCCGCTAAGACTAAGAGGTGAGCTTTAATAAATTCGCATTATAAAGAACCAAAACCAGATTTTATCAAACACTAATGTCTAAAACCCTTAATTTATTCTCCATTTGCATTTTCTTACTATTGATAGTTTTCTCTTGCCAATTTAGTGATGTATGTTGTTCCAAAGACAGTTTTGGTTTCTACAATAGTGTTTCCTGTCTTTCTGGTGAAAAACTGCTGGATGACGATTTCGTATTGCTTAAATGGCCTAATTACTATATCAAGCAGGAAGGTCACACCTTTGTTCACTATGAGCATATAGCCAATGATAATTCTGTTTTTATTAGAGCGATATATTCTATCGACCACAAGCAGCTTGATAGCATAAAAATTGCCGCTATTCTACAGAATAAGAATTGCAAATTTGTATCAGAATTGACTGCAATTGATAGTCTATCTCAAAAAGCTTTTGTTCAGAATCAAACTTCTGGTGAAATCTATCTTCTTGGCTGGAATCCTCGCAATGGAATGTCGGTTTATAAAGATTATCTTCCAAATAAAAAAGTAAAATGATTAAGCGTGAATCAGTGGAGCAGATAAGTGAGGCGAAGGTAGGATGGTTGATTGGCGTTTACGGAATAATGTATAGGGAAGCCAAGCGGTCGCTTGACTAAAAGTGGGTCTGAGCGTCCGCTCAGCGATGGCAGACAAATGGGCTCAACGCAAACAACCAGCCTCCTATAATCCTTTCATCCTATCAATCCTAGTCTGACATAATTTACCTACTCCTCTTTATCGATTCTGTCGCGATTGAAACTGCCGGGGTGTACATTTGACAATGTTTTTGAATTGTTTGGAAAAGTTGGCTAGGTTATGAAAACCACTTTCGTAACAAATGCTCGTCACCCTGCTGTCTCTTTCCATCAGGCGTTTACAGGCGTAACCAATCCTGATTTCGTTGACAAAATGGGAAAAGTTTTTTTTCGTCCGATTCTTAAAATACCGGCAGAAGCCCGAATAACTCATCATCGCCAGGTCGGCGACCTCCTCCACCCGGATTTCTTCCTTGAAATGCTCCATCACGTAGTCGAACACCTTGTTCAGCCGATCGCTGTCGCGGGGGTTTTGTTCGTTCATCTCGGGGCCAGAAAGCAATTCGTATTCGTCGGAGTCGGCCAGGATGGCGAGGATAGCCAACAATCCGGTCAGCCGATTCATGCCTGTTAATTCCAGCATTTCGTGCATTTTCTCGCACATGACCCTCCGGGTTTCCCCGCCTATGTGCAGCCCCATCCGCGCCTTTTCGAACAGAAAGCCAATTTTTTGCATTTCAGGAATCGCCAAAAAATCCTTTCCTAGAAATTCTTTCCGGAAGTGAATGACCAGTGAGCCTCCTGTCGCTTGCGTGTCTTCTTTCCGGTACCAATGCGGTAGGTTAGAGCCCAGAAAATCAAGTTCGCCCACGGCATAGTCGGATACGTGATTGCCCACGAAACGCTTCCCATGGCTTTGGAGAATCAAGACTAATTCGTATTCCTCGTGGTAATGCCAGGGCGTTTCAAAAGCGGGTGTTATAAACGTATCAGCCACAAAGGACGACTGCTCAGAAAGCGGTAATTTTTGAATCAGCGGTTTCACGTTGCTCTGTATAAAAATGACTTTTATAACCTAAACTTACCATTATTCTCCCTCTCTTTCCATATTGAGTCAAAAAAGTATATATTTTTGGCAAAATAGTGGTAGTTAAAGTAGGTGATAATTACCAGATTTGGGTCTACTCAAAATAGTACGATCATGGCTTACACCACATTAACATCCGAACAAAAATTACAATACGACCGGGATGGTTACTTGATTGTCCAAGGTTTTTTACTTCCGAAAGAAGTTGATTTGCTCTACGGGTTGGCTACAGGAGATTCGGCTATGCGTAGCCACGCGTTTGATTTGAGCGATCAAGCCGGCAAACGAACGAAACTGACGCTATGGTTCACGCCGGGCGACGATACATATGGTCTGCTGATCCGCAGTGAACGCCTGGTAAACGCGGTTCAACACTTGCTGGGCGAAGGCGAGGTCTGCCATTTTCACTCCAAACTGATGCAGAAGGAGCCACAGGTGGGCGGCGCTTGGGAATGGCACCAGGATTATGGTTATTGGTACAAGAACGGCTTCCTGTATCCTGAGGCAATGATCAGCGTGATGGTGGCTTTAACGGATGCAACCAAGCAAAACGGCTGTTTGCAAGTACTGAAGGGGTCGCACAAAATGGGGCGTTTTGAACACCTGTTCGCTGGTGAGCAGCAAGGTGCCGATATGCCCTTTGTTGAAGAAGCATTGAAGCATTGTGAGAAAATATATGTGGAATTAAAACCCGGTGATACCCTTTTCTTCCATAGCAATCTGCTGCACATGTCGGAGGCCAACTTGTCGAATAAAGCGCGCTGGTCGCTCATTTCAGCCTATAACCTGAGTTATAACGTGCCCTTCCGTGAGAAAAACAAAGCTTGCATTACACCAGTAAAGGTAGTACCCGACCATGCCATCCTTGCCTCCGCACCCGCAGGATTGTCGGAGCAAACCGACTTCCTGAGGAAAGAAAACGAAATTACGTTGAAGGTGAAATAGCACCTCCCTCCCACTTCACCCACATGACTCCAACGCTAGATATTCAATTAGATTACCTGCCTAAGCTGCCCCAGAACCGGCAGATGGGCATTGGCTGCATCGGTTCTGGCTTCATTATGGCCGATTGCCAGTTAGTTGCTTACCGGCAGGCTGGTTTTAACCCCGTGGCAATTGCCTCCCGCAACCGTTCCCACAGCCAGGTCGTGGCCGACCGTCACGGAATCAGGCGGGTGTACGATACCTACCAGCAACTGCTGAAAGACCCGGCTGTAGAAATTGTGGACATTGCCGTTCCGCCCGACATTCAAATCGAGGTGATCCGCGAAGCAGTGAAGCACAATGACCACATCAAGGGCATTCTGGCACAAAAGCCCATGGGCGTTAATTATGCGGAGGCCAAAGAAATTGTTCGGTTATGCGAAGACGCGGGCATTACGCTGGGTGTCAATCAGAATATGCGCTACGATCAGTCCATTCGCGCCTGTAAATCGCTGTTAGATCAAGGTTTGCTGGGCCGACCCGTGTTCGCCTCCATTGACATGCGTGCTATTCCGCATTGGATGCCCTGGCAGGAAGCCTTGGGTTGGGTAACGTTGCGCACCATGAGCATTCACCACCTGGATGCCTTCCGATTTTTGTTCGGCGATCCGGAAAGAGTGTTTGCCAGCGTGAGCGAAGACCCGCGAACGGCCCAGAAATTTGCGCATGAGGATGGCATTGCCCTGTACATTCTGGAGTATGCCAACGGTTTTCGGGCTTCCGCCTGGGATGACGTCTGGACGGGGCCAGCCCGCGAAGGTGCCGCAAGCGATAATTATATCCACTGGCGGGTGGAAGGTACGGAAGGGATGGCGAAAGGAACCATTGGCTGGCTCCACTATCCTACCCCAACGCCCAGCACCCTGGATTTTACGACCATTCAACAGCCTAATCAGTGGTTCCAGCCCCGTTGGGACGAAGTATGGTTTCCCGATGCCTTTGCCGGACCTATGGCGCAATTAATGTGTGCGATGGAGGAAGGCCGGGAGCCCGAAATCAGTGGTCGGGATAACCTCAAGACTATGGCGCTGGTGGAAGCCTGCCACCTTTCCTACCGCGAACACCGGGCCGTGCGGATTCAGGAACTTTTGACTTAAACTCATTCACTCATCCACTACCCATGATTCAAGTAGGTATTTTTACTGGATATTTTCCTTACTCATTAGAAGAAACCGCCAAACGCATCCGCTCTCTCGGATTTAATACCGTTCAATTGGATGTGATGTTCAAAGACCTCGATCTGTCAACGGAGGGTATTACCAAACAAAAATGTAATCAGATTCGGGATACTTTCCGCCGTCATAACCTACCCATTTGCTGCATTTCAGGCTATACCAACCTAGTGCATCCTCATGCAGCCAAGCGAAAGGCCAACCTGGATCACCTCAAACAGATCATCCGGTTTGCACACGACTTGGGTTCTCCCTATGTCATCAGCGAATCTGGCACATTTGATCCCGACAGCGATTGGGTGCACCATCCCGCCAACAAGACGGAAGCAGGCTACGAAGATTGCCGGAACGTCATTACGGAACTGGTGGATTTTTCCCGCGAACACGGCGTTACTTTCCTGGTAGAGACCTACGTAAACAATGTGATTGGTTCGATTGAAGAAACCTTGCGCCTCTTCGCCGATGTGAACGACCCGCACCTGGGCTTGCTAATGGACCCGACCAATTATTTTGAAGAGCATAACATTGATCAGATGGACAAGACGTTGAATGACATTTTTAACGCCTTGTCGCACAAAGTCAAAATTTCACATGCCAAGGACGTGAAGCGGGCGAAAGGGGCGCAAGGGGTGCAAATGGCCAATATTGACGCCACAGAAGCCCACGCCCTGCGGGGAGTAGGTTCCATCGAATTGCCAGCGCCGGGTTTGGGCTCGCTCAATTACGATCTGTACCTGCAACGCTTGAGCAAGAATTATCCCAACATCCCCATCATCATTGAGCACCTGGACGAAGCGGACATTCCGCGTGCCAAGCAATTCCTGGATGAAAAACTATTGGTGAATGGCTGCTAATGCC
>JAZKGK010000153.1:0-12365 GCA_040385915.1 Bacteroidota bacterium | reverse complement strand
GCTTACAAAAAGATGAATGCCTAACGGCTAATTACCCATACCTGCTTATTTAAGAGGGGTTTGGTCGAAAAAAGATCCTGTTTGCTCGCTACTTGCTACGCTTCAACAATTATTTTCAGTATGAAAAAAACAATTATCACAGCTGCTGTTGGCTGTCTTTTCTTCGCTGGCTCGCCCAGCATTGACTATCAAAATCAGAAGCTTTTCAATCCTCCACCCGACAATGAGTTAAATTTGGAACTGCCCGACGATCTGCAAGCTACGTTGTGGGCCGAATCGCCTCAGTTCTATAATCCTACCAATATTGATGTAGATATTCGCGGACGTCTGTGGGTGACCGAAGCAGCCAACTACCGGAATTTCAATAACGACTCGACCAAGTTCCTGCACCACGTCAAGGGCGACCGCGTAGTTATTCTGGAAGATACGGACGGCGATGGCAAGAGTGATGCGTCCAAAGTATTCGTAGAAGACAAGGATTTGGTGTCTCCTCTAGGCATTGCAGTGATCGGAAACAAAGTGATCGTGTCATGTTCGCCCAATCTGATTGTGTATACCGATGAAAATGGCGATGATATTCCAGATAAAAAAGAGATTTTGTTAACTGGTTTTGGAGGTAAAGACCATGACCACAGCCTGCACTCGGCGGTGGCCGGCCCTGATGGCAATTGGTACTTTAATACCGGCAATGCCGGCCCCCACGTGGTAACAGACAAAGCCGGGTGGACCTTGCGTTCGGGCAGTGTGTATACGGGTGGCTCTCCCTATAACGAAAAGAACCAGGGTGGCCAAGTCAGTGACGACGGGCGCGTGTGGGTGGGTGGACTAGCGTTGAGAATTAATCCCGATGGAACGGGTTTGAAAGTGCTGGGGCACAATTTCCGGAATTCCTACGAAGTCGCCATCGACTCCTATGGCAATATGTGGCAGAATGACAACGACGACCAGGTGGTCACTTGCCGCGCCACATGGTTAATGGAAGGCGGCAATGCTGGCTATTTCAGCGCCGATGGTACCCGATATTGGCAGGCAGATACCCGTCCAGGGCAAAATATATTTACCACTCACTGGCACCAGGAAGATCCGGGTGTGATGCCTGCCGGGGATAATACCGGCGCCGGTTCTCCCACGGGTGTAGTCGTGTACGAAGGTGATGCCTTGGGTGCGCAATACCGCGGCATGCTGCTTAGTGCGGATGCTGGGCGTAACGTAATTTTTGGCTACCATCCACAACCGCAAGGCGCGGGTTACGCTCTCAAACGAACCAATTTCATTGCTTCCGTGGGTGGAGCGGGCGAAGAATACGTGTGGAATGATGAAAAGAGTTTTCAAGATCAACGCAAATGGTTCCGCCCCAGCGATGTAACCGTGGGAACCGATGGTGCGCTATACATTGCCGACTGGTACGATCCGGTAGTGGGCGGTCACCAGATGAGAGACCAGACTGGCTACGGCCGTATTTACCGCATTACGCCGAAGAATAGCTCGTTAAAATCGCCCAACATCAAACTCAAAAAAGCAAAAGGGCAGATAGAAGCACTCATTAATCCGGCGATCAACGTACGAAACCAGGGCTTTGTAGCACTCAAGGCTAAGGGAGAAAAGTCGGTGAAGCCAGTGAAGCAATTACTCACTTCCGAGAATCCGTATCACCAGGCGCGGGCCATTTGGTTGCTTGCGCAATTGGGGCCTACCGGAGTGATGGAAGTAGAAAAACTATTGAGCGATGCCAAGGAAATGAATAGAATAACTGCTTTTCGGGCGCTTCGTCAGGTACAGAAGGATATAATGCCCTATGCAAATAAGCTTGCCAAAGATCCCTCTCCAGCGGTTCGCCGGGAAGTCGCTATTGCCTTGCGTGATATGCCACTGACGCAATGCCGTGCGGCACTGATCGATTTGGCCAAAGGTTACGACGGACAAGACCCTTGGTACTTGGAAGCATTAGGCGCTGCCTTATCGGGACGGGAAGAGGAAATGTATTCGGAATTGGTGGCGGGTTTGGGTGGCGCGACTTCCCCCACCCAATGGAGTCCAGCCGTGGCCAACCTTACCTGGCGACTGCATCCGGCATCTCAGATCGACGCCCTGAAAAGCCGCGCTGCTGCGGCTGAAGTTGCCGAGGTAGAACGGAAAAAAGCCTTGACAGCGCTGGCTTTTATCCAGAACAAGGCTGCGGCTGAAGCGATGGTCAGCTTAGCAAAAAGTCAGCTCCCAGACGTAGCGAAGCAAGCCCAGTGGTGGCTGCAATTTCGCAAAAGTAATGACTGGATTGACTTATTGGACTGGAAGGAAGATTCTACCCAAATAGCCCAAGAACAGGCCAGTAAGGAAATGCAGGTGTTGCAGGCCAAACTGATGGATGAGCATACTGCCCCCAAAGATCAAATCGAAACGGCTAAGGTGATGGCCAAAAATCCGGTGGGAGGTCAGTTACTCATTGGCCTGGCTTCGGAGAAACGGTTGGCGAAGGAAGTGATGACATCTGTAAGCGAAACCATTTTTAGCAATCCAGACCAGGGCGTACGGGTGCAAGCGAGTAGTTATTTCAAGCGCGTTGGTTCAAACAAAGTGTTTTCGATTGGGCAGATTGCTCAATTAAAACCCCAGATAAATCAAGGCAAACTCATTTTTGCTAATAATTGTGCTACTTGCCACCGGGTAGGTAAGCAGGGCAATGACGTAGGGCCGGAACTCACCCTGATCCGGAATAAATTTGATCGGGTCGGCCTGTTGGACGCGATAATAAATCCTAGCGCGGGCATTGTCTTCGGCTACGAACCTTGGCTGATTACTACCAAAGATGGCCAGTCATTCTACGGTTTCCTGCTGGCCGATGGACCGACTGTGACCATCAAAGATCCTTCCGGCAGGCGTCATACCTTGAAGGCAGACCAGGTACAAACCCGTAAGAAGATGGATGTCAGCTTAATGCCAGACCCAACAGGCTTAGGATTGACTGACAAGAACCTAGCCGACATAGCGGAATATTTACTGACCTTGAAAGAGGAATAACACACGGCTGGAACTCGGAGTAGATTGGTAGATGCCTGCTTGCAATTCAACAAATTGCAAGCAGGCATCTACATGTTCTCAAAGCCATTCACCACCTTCTTCCCGCCTGGTCTTAGCGCATTTGCTTTACATTGCCTAGCAGCGATGACATCCTCCTTTTTCTGCATCCACGGACCTTACGTAGCAGCGTTACACCGTAACGCTGTAGCCCTGCCGTTTCATCTAGAAACCGTGCCGTGATTGCCGTACCTTACCTCGTTACACTGTAACGAGGCTACATTCCTTCCGTATGCTATTCTACCCATAGAGAGCCCAAGGCGAACCTGTGCTGGGTACTTGCCTCGCCTCGGTTCGCTGATGCGAGGCGGATTTGCAGATGGCTGCCTGCAAGTCAACAAATCATCGAAGCCGCCGTACGGAAAGCTTTACTAAGCCAGCGAAGAAACGACTATGGGTCGGGCAGCCGACAAATCGGGGATGGATTGCAAGCGTCCGGCAGGCAGCAAGCCCAGCATGCGCGTCACGAGCGGGTGTGGCTTGCCAGTCAGCAAGGCTGAAGTATGGGGGTGGGCAATGCATTTTTCCAGGAAAGGCAGGAGTTTGCTGGCCGGAGCCGCCGCACTTTTTACTTCCACCACTAAGACCACTTTCTCCGATTGTTGCAATAAATCGCTGGCGTACTGCATCACCAAACTATCAGAAAGGTTATCAAAATCAAAAAGCATGGCTGCGGGCAACGCTTGTCTGGCCCACTGAGTCAGCGAACTTTCATACGAAGTTGATAGAATATCGGGAATAATGGTCAAATAGATGAGGGCAAGCATTCGTTTTATTGGGTCAGGTAGGTGGCCGTTATGGCAAAGCCAAGTACGATAAAATAGGCCAATCAGTTGTCATCTATGCCGCTTCGAGCCGTCATCTCGACTTTCTGGCCAGGAGATAGGGAAGCACACTCGGATCTCGAAGCAGATGACTTTCTTTCTTAGTCAGCAATTTATGCTGGTAGCAATACGTCAATACTTGTTTGATATTCACATTCGCCTCGTCGCAAACCAGTTCATTCCTGCCTAGTATTTGCAAGGTATTGGTCAGGTCAAAGTTATGTTCATCTTCAAAATAGGGCATAAACACCCCAATTTGATTCAGGGTTTTAGTGGGCAACAGGTGCTTATCTCGCAAGGGAATAAATTTCGGGACTGGCACTTGCAGCAATTCACAAGCATACTCCACCATCGTTTCAAACCCTTCATTCTTTGGATTGGTAATGTTAAAGGTCTGTCCGACTGATTCAGGTTTGGCTATAATGTCGAACATGAAATCAAGAAAATTATTTAAAGAAATAATATTCAGCGTGGTAGGCCCCGGTAACACGTGCAGGGAGCGCCTCGAAAGCATGGCCAAAAATCGGAATAAGATCGTGCTGCTGGTTATTTCTCCTGTAAGGGTATTTCCTGAAATAATGGACGGTCGGAAAATAGTTATTGGAACACCTTTTTCCTTAAACTCGCCTAGCAGTAACTCGGAGCCGTGCTTGGTCTTTTCATAAGTATTGGCAAACACCGTGTCTTGTTGCGCAAGGCTGCTTTTTCTTCCGGCTACGTAAGCAGTACTGATGTGGTAGACATTCGTTAGCTGACCATTTTTAAAACCATCGTAGGCAAACGAAATAATATGTCGGGTGCCTTCAATATTAACTTCAGTAGCTTCGGCCAGCGACAGATTGAATTTAATCGTAGCGGCGGAGTGAAAAATGACATTAATTTTACCGCTAAGGTATTGGTAGTCAGGGGTACTTAACCCCAACTGGCTTTCGGTAATATTGCCAGCTACCACCTTTATTCTCGACCGATACTGTTCCATTTCAACGGCAGAGAATACCTCCTGCATCAGCCTTAGCATTCTCTCCTCGGCAGTGATATGCCGGCCATGCCTGATCAATAAGTATACATTGTGCTGTATAGATTGTTCCAGCAATTTTTTCATTATATACCTTCCCACAAAACCAGTGGCTCCCGTAATCAAATAATTTGTACCCATAGGTTTAAAATACATGGCAATGATTTGGCGGTTATAAAAACGGATGGCAACAACCTAGAGATAAACACCTAACTATAATCAGTATTTATCGTAATTATACCAGAGTAACACTACCATTTTTCGATTATTTTGCTTAAATATGCTCAATATAGGCATATACCCTAATTTAGGTGCTTTCACTTACAGTATATGAAAATCAGCCTTCGCACTTTCGTCAATATAAGCTACTTGCTAGCCACCTTGATCTTAGCAGTGGTTGGCGTAGCTATTTATCAAAACTTCCAGTCAGTTATCCAGAAGGTAGCTTGGGTAAACCATACTCATCGGATACTGGCGGTCTCTGACAAGTTAACTGCTTATATAAAAGACGCAGAAACTGCGCAACACAACTACCTAATCAATTATGACCCTGCCGATCTGGTTCCCTACTTAACCGCCTTAGATTCCATTCCGATCTACTTCCTTAGCCTACAGAAACTAACGCAAAACAATCCGGCTCAACGTCAGAAGGCAATCGTATTGCAGCAAAAAATTAAATCGCGGCTGGCATCATTGCATCACAGCATTGACTTAGAAGACAGGCAACAGGCAACCGTATTGGCACAGCAAAAACGCAAAATAAAAAAGGATGAAATACATGACCTGATGACCACCTTCATACAATCTGAGCAGGTTTTACTGCAAGCAAGAGGGCAGGAGCTAGACCGAACCATCGCTTTCACCAAAAACGTCATCTATTCTATTATTGTGCTGGCCATTCTATGCTCAATTATTTCACTAGTATATGTATCTACGCAATTGCATACCAAAGATAGGTTTGAGAAAGAACTTCACCGACTGAATGAGAAACTTTCTATGAGCTATGAAGAATTGGCGACCAGTTCGGAAGAGATTATTGTTACCAACGAACAGTTAGTCAACATTCGGGACCAACTGGAAATAAAAGTAAACGAACGAACGGCTACGCTAGAAGAAACCCTCGAAAAACTAAGGGCCGAAATAGCCCAACACCAACAAACCGCCGATGCCTTGCGCAAAAGCGAAAGAATATTTAGGGTAGCCCTTGAAAATGCCCCCATTGCTGTATTCAATCACGATACGTCCCTGCGCTATACCTGGATATACAATCCACGCCTGGGCAGTGGGGTTAACCAGACGTGGATTGGCAAAACCGACGAAGAAATACTCCTCAATGACAATGCCTGGCAGATTACGCGGCTCAAACAATCGGTGCTGGATACCGGCCAGGGTATCACAGAGAAAATACAGTTGCAAGAAGGCGACAGAAATCACTCGTATATATTGAACATAGAGCCGCTGTTCAATGATCAAAAGCAAATAGAAGGCATTACGGGTGCTATGTATGAGGTTACTGAATTGAAGCAGTCGGAAGACCGGCTGAGAGAGACCTTGCAAGAACTCAAGGAAAGAAATTACGAGTTGGATAACTATGTTTATAAAGTATCGCACGACCTCAGAGCGCCGCTGACTTCCATCATGGGCCTGATTGAGTTGATAGAAATGGAAACTGACCCTGGAAAAATCAGTCATTACGTGCAGTTGATCAAGAATCGGATTAATAAGTCGGACGATTTTATTCGTTCCCTGTTAAACCACTCTAAAATACTTAATTCCGAAATCGATTATGTCCCGATTGACTTTCAGGAAATGATAGACACCTGTATTGAAGAACTAAAATACCTCTCCAATGCCTCAGAAATCAGGTTTTTTATTAATAAAAAAGAAGAAACCGTTTTTTGTGGGGATAAACTTCGGGTAGGCATTATTTTTAAGAACTTCATTTCCAATGCTATCAAATACATCAATCCCCACGCGGTAGATGCCCCTTACCTGAAGTTCAATATTAAGGTCTCAGCCCAGGAGGCCTATATTGTGCTGGAAGACAACGGCATGGGCATCGAGAAGCAGTACCTCGATAGAATTTTCAATATGTTTTTCAGGGCTACCGAGAAATCCGACGGCTCTGGATTGGGGCTGTACATTACTCAACAGACTGTACATAAGCTAAATGGCAACATTGACGTTCGCAGTACCTTGGGAGAAGGAACCACTTTTACGCTTATTTTACCCAACCAACCGATGTCCGCCTATTCCTCCCTTCCCGAAAGCCACGAAAGACAGGAAGGACGCAGCGCTTAACAAAACAGCCTTCTTTCATTCCACTGGCCACCGTTTGAAGATATCGCCTGTTTCCTGTACCTTGGCGACATCAACTTTAGGGCTACGACAAAGAATTGGTCTTAGGAGAGTTTCTGAACCTGCCCTGTGGCATTTCCTCGCATGACACGTTGAATCGGCCGATCCGCCATTGCGGTATTTCGTCGATTGGCTCCCACTCAGTTAGAAGGGTTCCTCACCCAGTGGAGGAAACGGGTCAGGCAAAGAGGGCTTTTATCTAAAACTGAACCTTTGTACTCAGCAGTTGACTTTTTAACTTAGTTAGTTGCTCGGCAGGTAGTTGTTCTGAAGAAAGCTTCAGGTCTTGCAGGTTCTTCAACTGACCAATTTCGGTGGGAAGCGAAGTGAGGGGGTTGCCTCCCAGATCCATACCTTTTAAATTGGCCAAACTGCCGATTTCCTTAGGCAGGGTCGTGAGTTTGTTGGCGTACAAATTCAGGCTTTGCAAATTCTTCAATTGTCCAATTTCGGCGGGTAAAGACTTCAGTTGGCTTCCCCACAAATCCAGGTTTTCCAGCTTAGACAATTTCCCCAGCTCAGTTGGTAACGACATCAGTTGGCTACTACGTAACCGCAGGTCTTTCAATGTCGATAAGTTGCCCAGACTGGCCGGTAAACTAGCGAGGGGATTGCCGTTCAGATCCAGGGTTTCCAGCTTTTTGAGTTGACCTAATTCGGAAGGCAAGTGACTGAGTTGGTTGCCGTGCAGTTGTAGGCTTTTTAGGTTGGTCAAACCTCCCAAACCTGCGGGCAAGCTACTGAGTTGGTTTTCACCCAGGTGCAGGCTTTCCAGCCCTTTGAGGTGTTGTACACTATTGGGTAAGGAGGACAATTCATTGCCTGAAAGGTTCATTTCTTTTAAGGTAGACAGGTTACTTATCTCCTCGGGAAGCTGGCTCAATTGGTTATGGGGCAGATTGAGTTGCTCCAGACTAGTTAAGGCATATAGCTCTTGCGGTAAAGTTTTCAACTGGTTAAAGCCCAGGTTCAGCGTTTTTAAGTTTTGCAACTGACCAATTTTGGCAGGCAGTTGAGTCAATTGGTTATTCAACAGGTGTAATTCCTGTAGCTTCGTGAGCTGACCGATTTCAGTAGGCAGGCTTTTAAGTGAATTGTTATTGAGGGAAAGGGTTTGCAGGTTCTTCAATTGTCCCACTTCGGCAGGCAACTGAGTTAAGTCGTGTAATTCCAGTTGGTACACCTTTGCTGGGTTTTTCAGTGCCTCGGCCAGGTTATCGAACTTTGGGGTAACGGCTAATTCCTGGGCACTTAATAACAAATTGGGAATAGGATTACCCCTCACTTGCAGGTCTTCCAGGTTTTTGAGCTCTTTCAGTACTGCTGGCATTTCAGTCAAGCGGTTATCGACCAAGGTCAGTTTTTTCAGGCTGACAAGCTTTTTTAACTCGGCGGGTAAAGTCTGAAGTTGGTTGTCATCCAATTTTAATACTTGCAGGTTCGTAAGCTGACCCAGACTGGTAGGCAGTTCTTTCAATTGATTCCCCGTTAAGTTCAGTACTTTCAATTGACTCAATTGCCCAATTTCAGTAGGTAGTTGGGTTAGATTACTACCAGATAAATCCAGGGTTTGCAGGTTTTTTAATTGTCCGATTTCTGCGGGTAGGGTGCTGGCATCCTTCAATGCCAAGTGTTGCACTTGCTTTGGTTTACGCAAGGCTTGCTCCAGATTAGTAGATATTGGGATTGGGGGTAGTGGGCTCGCTGGGGGCGTCTTTTCCTGGGAGTATCCCACTTGTTGGCTCAGCAGAGCGAAGAGAAAAAAAGAAGTAAATATTTTCATGAATAATTTATTTTTAATTCTTAGTATGAACTCTCAACGTTTGACCAAATAAGATTTCCTTATGTGGGGCTAACGTACAGAAATAATCACCATACAGTTATCTTAGTATTATAATTCTAAAGTGAAGTCAAATTTAGCAGCGGTATAAAAGAAGGAGCAAAGTCCCTTTCATGATTCCTGCCCACCACACTTGTGAAAGGGGCGCAGCTAAGGTAAAACGGCAAAAGTTTGCCGAAATATTACCAACTTCCAGAAGTATTCATTACTACCCCAATCTATCCTCGGTTGTTGGTCAAAAAGATCCCATAACTGAGGGCAGATCGGGGTGGAATACCAGCGGAGGGCTAAAATATTATTCTGTAATATCAATTAAATTATTGTCTGTAAAACTTTGAACGTCTTCTGGATTCATATTAATCGAGAAATTTGGTGTTTGAATAGGTATCCACATTTTATCAGACATTTTTGAATTTTCAAAGATTATTATTTTACCATATAAGCACTCTATTTCTATTTCATTAGAGACTTTTGCTTCTAAGTCATATCCACTAATATAAAATAATATTCTATTGCTTTCAGGAGAATATCCAATTAGCTCTCTTGAAGCTGAATTAAAGCGAATAGACTTTATATCTTTAAATAATAAATAAGCCCTATCTATAAATAGTTGAGTCGTATTATTATTTATAGAGTGGTCTTCCATCAAGCCTATATTTATCACAGGAATAAAGAGGGAATTACCCTGAATAATCATTTTTCTATAGTAGCATTCCGAAGTGTTAATATTATCGAGATTAAAAAATTTTGTTTTCATTGTAAATTATAATTTTTTGAATTTAATTTCATATACGGAATTTGAAGGAATCGGTGTTCCATCGGTTCTCTTAAATCCAGCATTCGAAACCTCTTCGCTTTTTGAATTACTTCGAAATTTTCTAATCCTTTTGCTTTTCCTGACATTACTTCTTTGAAATATGAATTTGAATAGTTACCCCTTACTGTCATTGTTCCGCCTTCATCCAATAGCTTTCCAGCATTTTCTACAAACTTTGCTTGGGGATTGTCAGCTATTACTTCTTTTATTTTACCTAAAAAGTTGTTGTCTTTTGCAAATTATATAAAATCATCAATTGTGCCTTTGAAGCCCCTTTCCGCTTGAGTATCTACATTTAGAGCCCCTTCATACCTACTAGCTTTCCCTCCAAAAAAGTCTACCTTATCTATAGCAGAATCTTTTAATGTTTCTATATACTTATTCATGCTGGTTATTTTTTATATGTCTCGCAAAAATAAGTGACGTTCGGATTAACAGTCTTCTCAATGCCCAGAGCATCAACAACCGACCCTCCCCCTGGTTAGGTTAGGTTAGGTTATTTTTGTAGTACTACTAAAGTTCCTTTTTCAGAGAAGATAGCGCCAAAATCAAACTCATTAATTGCTTCTCCTTTTTGATTATAGGGTAAATAATAATTTATAGATTGTCCACAAGAATGAAGGATTCGTATTTCTATTGCAGAAATTTGCTCATTATTTTCTTTCAATCTCACAAATACGTCTATACCTATACCTGCGGCAGTTAACTCTCCATTGCTTATTTCCTTAATAAAGGTTTGTTCTAAGATTTTTATCACACTATCAGAACTTGGATAATGATCTGCTTCAGGATAAGCACTTACAGGAGAAAGTTCTCCATTTGTTTTTATTACTGCCCCAAAGGGTGCATTTCAAATTGTCGCATGTTGCTTTGGTAATCCTTCAAATTTTCGCGCAGACAAGGTTTAGACCAGTCTAAAACGACAATTTGAAATGCACCCGCCCCAAAAGGGTAAAACTCTCCTGCTGCACTTAAATAATACTTAGCCTGAGTAAGGATATTATCTTTTAATCTTTCTATGTCTTTATTCATACGCAGTAATTTTTTATATGTCTCGCAAAATTGGATTGAAATGAGTGACGTTCGGATTAACCCTACCCCTCGGTAGTTAGGACTTAGCGGACGCTAAGACCAGTCGGAGAATCGCAACAGTCATTAGATCTCAGAATAGCTCTTGCTGAATCTACTTCCAGAGAGTATCCTTTACTCTTTGAATATTTTAATCTTCCCGTCAGGAAAAAATCATAGCATATTACACACTGTTCCGTTTGCTTATTTATTTGCTGTTCTAATGCTTCTGACTCATACTTAACATCTATTAGCTTGTCAACAAGATAACTATATTTATTATCTGGTTTTAAAACCTCTTTCACTTTATACTGTGGATAACAGTCACCACAAGCATACATCATATAATAGCTTTTAACAGTTATAGTGTCTATATCTTTGGGAATATATAATATAATATAATATGCTATTAATCCAATCAGGGCAATAGAAATGCCGCCAAATACTATTTTTCTTTTCATAATTTAGCTAATATCTTTTTCTAGGGTTCGCCTAATTTTTTATCTAAAGCCTGATTGATTTGTTTTGCTTTTATTCTTCCTTCCTGAGTAGTTCTAAATAATTCTTGTCCATTATGGTAAACGATCCGCAGCCCATGACGATAATCTTGTTGTTTACTACCGGTCTTTCCCTCACCTTTAATTGAAGGGTTTGCTTGTTGAGCATGTCCAATCACTACTGCTCTTGTTTTCCCTGCTTCAAACAAGTTCTTAGAAAAGTCTGACACAATATTACCTTTACCACCTCCTTCACAAGTATTACATCCGTGTATTTCAACTTTTGCATTATTAGTGAATTTATTATAGTCAATCTCCCCAATGTTCCCTTTCTCGGAAGAAAATAATCCAAGTAAATTATCTATCCGCATTTGAGTTGCATTTCTATATAAGCTTCTATCTCCTACATATTTTGGTAAGTCAGGATTTCCCGCTGATACTGCGTCTGATTGACCGTGGGCGAAAATATCAACTGATTGGATAGAGTTGTTATCCTGCGAGTTAATAGTATTAATAATATCTCTAGCTGAAGAAAATCTTGTATCCTGTACGGGTATATTGTCTCCTCCATAATCATTAATCACATTGTTTTTAGCATTCTCAAATGTATAGTTATGACTAGGATTTCTAGCGCCACCCCAAAATACCAGTCTTATGGGATCGCCTGGCTCTTCTCCATTTATGTCAATATATCTAACCGGGTTGTTGGCTGCATATATATATGGACTCATAGAAGGATATTTCTCCGTCTTGGGGTCAATGTTATGCCACCTACCCAACTGAGAATCATACATCCTTGCTCCATAATCCAGCCAGTTCAGTCCCAATTCTTCCTGCTTCTCTTTGCCATTATACTGGAATTGATGTTCAGGAT
>JAZKGK010000152.1:0-27554 GCA_040385915.1 Bacteroidota bacterium | reverse complement strand
CGCTCGCGCTCGCAATGACGGCTAAAGTTGACAGTAAAAAATGCTTTATCCAAAAAACATAGAACAGAAGCTAGGGTTTGACAAAATCCGCGAATTATTGAAGGAGGCTTGCGTAAGCACCTTGGGTCAGCAATTTGTAGATAAAATGCGCTTTTCTGAGCACTACGAGATCATTGACAAACTCATTCGGCAAACCGCCGAATTTAAAGACATTGTACAGTACGAGCCGGCTTTCCCGTCTAGTAATTACCTGGATGCCAATCCTCAACTCAGTAAAGCAGCTATTGAAGGCGCATTCCTGACTGAGAATGAAGCTTTTGAGGTGAAACTGTCTTTGCGTACCATTCACGAATGCATCCGTTTTTTCAGCCAAAAAGAAGAGCACCAGTATCCCACCCTCCGGGAAATCACCCTGATGGCCGCCGTAGACAAACAACTGCTGGCCATGTTGGATGCCATCATCGACGATCGAGGGCACGTTCGCGACAATGCCTCGCCTGAATTGCAGCAAATCCGCCGACAGATTATTTCCGAGCAAGGAAATTTGCGCAAACGACTCGATAGCTTGCTACGTCAGGCCAAAAGCCAGGGCTGGGTCGCCGACGATGTATCGCTCACGGTGCGCGGCGGGCGGATGGTGATTCCGGTGGCTGCCGAACACAAACGCAAAATCAAGGGCTTTGTTCACGATGAATCGGCTACTGGACAGACGGTGTTTCTGGAACCGACCGAAGTGTTCGACTCCAACAACGAAATCCGCGAGCTGGAATATGCTGAAAGGCGCGAAATCGTCCGAATCCTAACCGAACTGACGACGAAGATCCGGCCACACGTGCCGCAACTTCGCAAGGCGTATACTTTCCTTGGCCTGATGGACTTTATTCGGGCCAAAGGTAGGCTGGCGGTCCAGTTGCAGGCTGCTAATCCGGTGTTTGTCAATCAGCAGGTGATGAACTGGACTGATGCCAAGCACCCGCTGTTGTATTTGTCGCACCAGAAGCAGGGCAAGTCGGTAAAGCCGCTGACCATTGAACTCAACGCAATGAACCGCATCCTGCTTATTTCGGGTCCTAATGCGGGCGGAAAGTCGGTATTGCTCAAAACGGTAGGCTTGCTTCAATATATGTATCAATCTGGCTTGCTGGTGCCAATGGCCGAGCATTCACAAATAGGTTTGTTTCGCAATGTTTTTATCGATATTGGCGATGAACAATCCATGGAGAATGACCTCAGCACCTATAGTTCGCACCTGACCAATATGAAGTACTTTCTTCAATTTTCTGAGAAGAAGACACTCTTCCTCATCGATGAATTTGGTACCGGAACGGAGCCTAGCCTGGGAGGAGCCATTGCCGAATCGATTCTCGATCAACTGAATCAGTCGAAGGCTTTTGGGGTAATTAACACGCATTACACCAACTTAAAGGTATTTGCCGACCGACACGAAGGGTTAATAAACGGCGCGATGCGCTTTGATGGCGACCTGCTGGAGCCCATGTATGAATTGGAAATGGGTCGCCCTGGTAGTTCATTTGCCTTCGAAATTGCCCATAAAATTGGCTTGCCCAAAGCCGTCATTGATAAGGCCAAAGAGAAGGTAGGCACCAATCAAGTGAATTTCGAAAAGCTGCTTAAAGAGCTGGATATTGAGAAAAAGGTATTCACCGAACGAAACTTAGACAATGCCACCAAGGAACGTAAGCTAGCCCACACACTGAAAGAATACACTGAACTAAAAAGCCTGCTCGACAACGATAAGAAAAAACTGATTAATGAAGCGAAAATACAGGCTAAGCAGCTAGTGAAAGAGGCCAATCAGAAAATAGAACAAACCATCCGTGAAATCCGCGAAAGCAAGGCTGACAAGGAAGATACCAAAATCTTGCGCCGCGACCTGGAAAAGTTTGAGGAAACGCTGAAGCCCGAAGTCGTATTGGTAGAAACGGAAACTGAAATAGAAGACATTCAGGTAGAGGCAGGAGAAATAGCCGTGGGAAGTCTGGTTCGCATCAAAGGGCAGGCAACCATGGGCGAAGTCATGTCAATCAGAGGAAAAGATGCGGAAGTAGGCATTGGCAACCTGAAAACGACGATTAAGCTAAATCGCTTGGAAAAAATCAGCCGGAAGTTATACAAAACAGCCGTAAAAAGCGAGCCAGCGCCGCGTATGCAAGGAGTAGATATGAACGAGAAGATGATGAATTTCAGCTTCAACCTAGACCTGCGCGGCAAACGGGGCGAAGAAGCCTTGACTGTAGTAGATAATTTTATCGACGATGCCTTGATGCTTGGACAGCCCGAACTTCGAATTATTCACGGCAAAGGCGATGGAATTCTGCGCAACCTAGTTCGAAGCCATCTTCGCGGCTACACACAAGTAGCCTCCATGACCGACGAGCACGCCGATAGAGGAGGGGCTGGTGTAACGATTGTGCGAATGAAATAAAGCAAATTAATAAATGTGCAGATTGTAAATGTGCAGATTAAAAATTCAATCCGCACATTTACAATCCGCATCGCATCGGCGAACCGATCCACCAATCTATTTACATTCTTTTGATTATTTCGTCACCGAATTCAGAGCATTTCAATAGGGTAGCGCCTTCCATCAACCGTTCGAAGTCGTAGGTTACGCGCTTAGAAGCAATGGCCGCTTCCAAAGCACTATAGATAAGATCAGCGGCAGCTTGCCAGCCCATAAACTCCAGCATCATGGCACCAGAAAGGATTACAGAGCCTGGGTTTACTTTGTCCTGACCTGCATATTTAGGAGCTGTACCGTGTGTAGCTTCAAAAATAGCATGTCCAGTCAGGTAGTTAATGTTAGCGCCAGGAGCGATGCCAATTCCACCTACTTCGGCAGCCAAAGCATCAGAAATATAGTCGCCATTTAGGTTAAGCGTAGCAATAACTGAGTATTCAGCTGGGCGCAACAAAATTTGTTGCAAGAAAGCATCAGCAATCACATCCTTAATGATCATTCCATCAGGCAGCTTGCACCACGGGCCGCCATCGATTTCTACCGCACCGTATTCGTTCTTCAACAATTCGTAACCCCAATCGCGGAAGCCACCTTCGGTAAACTTCATAATGTTCCCTTTGTGTACCAGCGTCAGAGAAGGCTTTTTCATTCGGATGGCATAATCAACCGCCGAACGAACCAGCCGTTCTGTTCCTTCTTTCGACACCGGTTTGATACCGATACCAACCGTGTTTGGGAAACGGATTTTCTTATACATTTGGGGGAAATGCTCTTGAAACAGCGCTTTGAACTTATCTGCTTCAGGAGAACCTTCTTTGAATTCAATACCAGCGTAGATGTCTTCGGTATTTTCCCGGAAAATCACCATATCAACCAATTCAGGGTGTTTTACTGGCGAAGGCACACCCTCAAACCAACGTACTGGGCGTACGCAAGCATACAAATCAAGTTCCTGGCGAAGTGCCACGTTTAGTGAGCGGATACCACCACCTACAGGAGTCGTCAATGGTCCTTTGATTCCCACCAGGTATTCGCGGAAAGCCGTCAGGGTTTCTTCAGGAAGCCAGTTACCGGTTTTATTAAAGGATTTTTCTCCAGCTAATACTTCTTTCCAAACAATTTTTTTCTTGCCACCGTAGGCCTTAGCTACTGCTGCATCAAAAACTTTTACGGAAGCAGCCCAGATGTCAGCACCGGTGCCATCACCTTCGATAAAAGGTACAACAGGCATATCGGGCACTTGCAATACGCCATTTTTAATAGTTATTTTTTGTTCACTCATGATTTATGTATCTGAAATGGTTGTAAAAGTGACGGCGACAAAGATAAACACATCAGGAAAAGAATATTGAATTTCAAATTTTAATTTTTGCAATGCAGCCATTTCTCTGACAAAGGGTGATTAAAAATGAAATTAGGGCTAGCATTATTGGGGAAAACAGGAAGGTCGGAAACGTTTAAAACGCTTCCGACCTTCTAGATAAGAGGCAAAAAAGTCCGTCTACAAGTATGGCAGACGGACTTTTAGGAAATGGCCGCTAGTCAACAATCAGTGGTAAAGTTAGTTTTCAAAAGCCACCAATCCATAATAATCTAAATCGTATATTCAATACTAACGACTAAAAGCGGCCTACTCACGGCTTTTTTTACTTTTTAGCTGCTTCTTGTTCGGCTTGTTGCTTCATTTTATCATTAGCAAAAATAGCTGCTTCCACCCGACGGTTCTTAGTTTTACCTTCCTTGGTTGTGTTTTCAGCTACTGGCTGACTGGCACCGTATCCGTGAATAATTAAGCGGCTTCCGTCCACGCCTTTAACCTTCAGGTAATTGGCTACAGCTTGCGCTCTGCGTTCAGACAAAGGGTTATTGATAGCATCGCTACCGGTGTTATCGGTGTGGCCATCAATTTGGAGATTGGTTTCCTTGTTCTCTGCCTCATTGATAATTTTAGCCATTTTGTCAATGTTAGCTTTGGCGGCTGGAGTCAGGTCGGCTGAGCCAGTAGCGAAGAGAATACCGGAATCAAAAGTAAGCTTAATACCTTCGCCTACTCTTTCAACGGTAGCACCTTCCACTTCTTTATCCAGCTTTTCAGCTTGCTTATCCATTTTGTGGCCAATAATTGCACCAGTAGCGCCACCTACAGTAGCGCCAATAATGGCTCCTGCTGCGGTATTTCCTGCAATGGCACCAATCACACCCCCAACAACAGCCCCACTACCAGCGCCAATCAAGCCACCTTTGGTAGTTTTATTCATTCCTTTTTTGGTAGAAGTAGAGGCGGTGTCAGTCTTGGCACAACCAGCAAAAAAGGCCAGAGCTAAAATAAGTGAAAAAGTTGCGCCTTGCTTTCTAATAATCTGTAACATGGTAGTAAAAGGTTTAGATGAAACTGGGTTATATTAAGTGATATACTCTAACTATTATTTTAAACTATTTTCAAAAGATATGCCAAATGATTCTCTTGTTCAACGTGAAATGTCTTCTACTGGTTACATATTCAGGAAGTGGACGCAAAGTAAACCAGTGCTTTATTAGAAGAGAAATAGAAATGTAACACTAACTTACACCAGGCTATTGACAAAAAACACGAGCAACGGAGGTGGAAAACTAGCGGAATACTTTGATTTGGCTAGCATAGATACGGCAAGATGTGTATTTTTATGTTTCGCCAATAGATTTTTTTACTGTCTCTTTCTTAGCTATGAACTTTATTGCTATCGACTTTGAAACCGCCAATGAACAGCGCAATAGTGCGTGTGAAATTGGTATTTGTGTGGTCAAGGATAGCCAGATAGTAGAAAGTAAAGCTTGGTTAATTCGTCCGCCCGAACTTCGTTTCAATTCCTTCAACACTTATCTGCACGGCATTTCGGCTAAAAACGTGCAACATGAGCCAGCATTTGATGCCTTATGGCCGCAACTGCGCCCTTACCTGGAAAATCAACTGGTGTTGGCTCATAATGCCAGTTTCGACTTGAGTGTCTTGCGCAGCCTAATGGATTATTACCATATTACTTACCCTGAGTTGACTTATTCGTGTAGTTTGAGTATTGCCAAAAAGGTGTGGCTAGGACAACCCTCTTATCGACTGAATGCCTTGGCTGAGATGTTAGCCATCTCGCTAGACCATCACCAGGCTCTGTCCGATGCCATTGCCTGCGCCCGCATCACCCTGCTGGCCTGCCAAAAACGGGAAGTACAATCGATAGAAGACATGGAGAAAAAACTGAGCGTCAAAGCAGGACGGTTGTTTTGTGGCGGTTATGCGCCCTGTACATCTATAAGAAAAAGAATGCCTTTGTTGGGTAAACAGTTATAAAGGTCGGTTTACTTCCCAATTTGACAAAGTAGAATTAACAACTGACAACCTAATAGCTAATCGCTTTATTTATACCTTGCAAACCTTTACATAAACCTGATTCTTTAAATTTTAGTATGAAAAAAACAGTCGTTATTTCGGGGGCTGCTGGTAACCTTGGGCAAGCCGTCACGCTACAGTTCTTGCAAAATGATTACCAAGTAGTTGCGCTTACCCAACCAGGTCACCCACAACAAGTCGAGACATTACGCCAGGTTGCTCCTAACCAACCGAACCTGGATATTCAGGAGTTAGATGTATCGAAAGAAGCAGACACCCAGCAATTCGTGGACGCTTTACCAGCCAAATACCCAAAAGTAGAAGCCGCCGTGTTGATTGTTGGTGGTTTTGCTATGGGCGGCGTAGCCGAAACCGACGAAGCCCTGATCGACAAAATGATACTGCTCAATTTTAAATCGGCTTACTTGCTGGCGCGGCCATTTTTCCTGCAAATGAAACAGAATGGTGGCGGTCGTATTGTACTGGTGGGGGCACGTACTGCCGTAGAAGCCAATTCTGGCAAGGGTGTGCTGGCCTATTCGATTGCCAAGACTATGGTCGTAAAATTAGCTGACCTGCTCAATGTAGAGGGAAAAGCACACAATGTAATTACGTCGGTTATCGTGCCCAATATCATTGACACGCCGCAAAATCGTGCCGACATGCCTAAAGCCAACTTTGATTCCTGGGTAAAGCCGGAGGAAATAGCCGAAGTCATTGCCTTTGCCTGCTTGCCTGCATCGGCTAAAATAGACGAACCAGTATATAAGATTTACGCGCACCAATAGCCCATCTGACCGTAACTAACTCAGTTGCAGAAGCAATGGCAAATTCCTTCAGGGGCATTCCAGCCTAGGACAAAGGCAGAGACATAGAATTATTATACGCTGAAAAATAAAAAAGCCGGGACTATAGCCCGGCTTTTTTATTTGATAAACTTACAATGCAGTCTTAGCACAAATATGGTTGTAATAACTGAAGACCAGCGCCTGAGCGCAATTTTTTCAAGGCGTTTTCCTTTACTTGCCTTACTCTTTCCCGAGTCAAGCCTACTTCTTCAGCAATGTCTTCCAGTGAACGGTTGTATTCGTAACCAATACCAAAAAATTGGCGAATAACTTCTTGCTCCCGATCTGACAGCGTAGCTAATAGCCTTTCCATTTCTATTTTTAAAGAGTCGCGCTGACCTAAGTTACTGTCAGTTGTCTCTGCATCCGGGCTGCTCAATACGTCTAGAAGCGTGCCATCTTCACCTTCGTCAAAAGGGGCATCCAGCGATGATTGACGGATAGAGGCTGTATTGGCACTCTTAATTTCCTGAACATTAATTCCCAGGAAATCAGCTAGTTCTTCCGTAGTTGGCTCACGCTCAAATTTTTGCTCAATGGTTGCGGCAGCCTGATTTATTTTAGATAATTCACCAATTTTATTGGCTGGTATTCTAACAATTCTTGAATGGTTGGCTAATGCTTCCATAATGGATTGACGAATCCACCATACTGCATAGGATATAAATTTGAAACCCTTGGTTTCATCAAACATCTTGGCGGCTTTGATCAAACCTACGTTGCCTTCGTTGATCAAATCGTTGAGGGGCATTTTGCTGTGATGATATTGCTTAGCCACTGAAACTACAAATCGCAAATTGGCTTTTACTAATCTCTCAAGGGCTACTTGATCGCCTTGTTTAATTTTTTGAGCAATTTCTACTTCCTCCTGAGGGGTAAGAAGTTGGACCTTTGCTATTTCATTAAAATATTTTTCAATGGTAGCACTGTCCCGGTTGGTAATTAAATTACTAATTTTGAGTTGTCTCATCTTTCAATTGTTTGATTTATGGCAAGTCCCTATTTGACTACAATTTCTGTGCGAGAAAAGTTTACTAATTAGAAAAAAAATACTCTTTAAAGTGAATTAAACTTACACCTTCTCTTTCGAAAAGTATATCTAACTAAACAGAAAAACCTCTAATTTATTAGAATCAGAGGTTTTTCTGTTCTAGTAGCCGCGACGGGAATCGAACCCATATCAAAAGTTTAGGAAACTTCTATTCTATCCATTGAACTACGCAGCCATAAAATTTTCACAAAAGTCGGAAAATTATTGTTCCGTATCAATACATATTTTACAATTTCCCAGATCTAATTTATTAAGGCACCCAATTGGGGAAAATAATAAAATGTTTTTCGGCAACCAGTTCTAATATTCCTTCTCTTAGCTCGGCCATATTTTCTTTCTTCTCAGCAGAAATGAAAATTGTTTTATGCTGGTTTTTACTGATGTAGGTCTTTTTCAGTTGAGCTAATTGAGATTCATCATCTTGCCATATCTCCTCCTCTGCATCAGCATCAACATCGGGCTTGTATAAATCTATCTTATTAAAAATCAACAAAGTAGGCTTATTAGCTGCACCGATTTCAGCCAAGGTAGAATTGACGATTTCAATTTGCTCATCATAAGAAGGATGTGAAATATCAACTACGTGCAATAGAATATCGGCCTCCCGAATTTCGTCTAGTGTAGACTTAAAAGATTCAATAAGCTTGGTTGGTAGTTTGCGAATAAATCCAACAGTATCGGTCAGCAGGAATGGAATATTTCCAAAGACAACTTTTCTAACAGTCGAATCAACTGTAGCAAACAATTTGTTTTCGGCAAATACGTCTGACTTAGATATTTGCCTCATTAGAGTAGACTTTCCCACATTGGTATAGCCCACTAACGCTACCCGCACCATCTGATCGCGATCTTTTCGACGTGTAACGCTTTGCTTATCAATCTTATCTAGTTTTTCCCGAAGCAAAGTAATCCGGTCTTTTACAATCCGCTTATCTGTTTCCAATTCTTTCTCACCTGGCCCACGCATCCCGATACCACCTTTCTGTTTGGAAAGGTGAGACCACATCCGGGTCAATCGGGGTAATAAATACTCATATTGAGCCAGTTCTACTTGGGTGCGTGCTTGAGTAGATTGAGCACGTAATGAAAAAATATTCAGGATGAGCAGACTTCGATCGAGTATTTTTACATTCAGCTCAGCTTCCAGATTACGCACTTGCGAAGGTGTAAGATCATCATCAAAAATCACCATGTCTACCCCTTTATCCAGCACATAGGCAACGATTTCTTCCAGTTTTCCTTTTCCTACAAAGGTGCGGGTGTCAGGCTTTTCCAGTTTTTGAAAAAAACGATGCAACGTTTTTATGTGAGAAGTTTCGGCAAGGAAAGCCAGCTCATCTAAATATTCCTTTGACTTTTCGTGCGTTTGTTTCTGAGTAGTTACAGCCACTAGTACAGCTGTTTCTTGTTTTTTAGCAGTTTCAAAACCCATTTAATTGAACAATAAAAAGTAATTAATCTGTTTTTATGATATATTAACCTTTAAATATTACTTCGGTAACATTTGGCAGATTACCCGTAACAATAAAACTAGTAAGAATAGTTTAATTAAGCTCTTATATTTCTAGCCTGAAAATTGGATTCTTTCATACAATCGTTTAGCATTGGAGAGGCCTTCTATCAGCTACTACCACTATCACATGCACATCGCTATTGTCGTTAACACTGCCTGGAACATTTATAATTTCCGACTGGGACTCATCAAAGCCTTTTTGAAAGAAGGGCATTCTGTAACAGCCATCGCTCCTTATGATACCTATGTAGAACATTTAAAAAACGCCGGCTGTCAATACAAATCGGTCGTATTGGACAATAAAGGCGCTAATCCGCTAAGAGATTTAGCCTTTACCCATGAGTTATACGTTATTTATAAACAGGTGCGTCCGGATGTTATTTTACAGTATACAATCAAGCCTAACGTTTATGGAACTTTAGCCGCTTCTCTATTAGGTATTCCGGTCATAAATAATGTCTCTGGCCTAGGAACTGTTTTTTTGCGGCACAACTTAGCCAGCCGAATCGCACATATTCTCTATAAACTCTCTTTTCGTTTCCCCAAAAAGGTTTTCTTTCAAAATGAAGATGACAAACAATTATTTTTGAAGCGAAAGCTGGTAAAAGAACAAATAACGGCGGTATTACCGGGCTCAGGAGTCGATTTGAGTGCTTTTACTCCCCAGCCATTCAAGAGAAATACAGTCTTTACTTTTTTAGTTATTGCCCGACTAATCTACGACAAAGGAATTGTGGAATATGCGGATGCAATTAGAACACTTAGAAGCCAGAATATACAAGCGACTTTCCAGTTATTGGGTTTCAAGGATGTTTCGCCTTTAGGCATTCCAGAAGAATTATTGCAAAGCTGGATTGATGAAGGCTTGATTGAATACCTGGGTACGGCAGATGATGTACGGCCTTTTATAAATCAGGCAGACTGCGTAGTACTGGCTTCTTACCGCGAAGGGACGCCTCGTACGTTAATAGAAGCCATTAGCATGGCTAAGCCTGTATTGGCCACTGATGTGCCTGGGTGCCGTGAAACGATTGAAGACGGTGAAAATGGGTTGCTTTGCCAAGTAAAGGACTCCGATGATTTGGCAGAAAAACTGAAAAAGATGATTTATTTTAATGATGTAGAATTGGAAAGAATGGGGCAAAAAAGCCGCGAACTTGCAGAGAAAAAATTCAATGAAAATATAATAATCCTTGAGTATTTGAAGGTTTTACGAGAAATAGAAAAAAAAAGTCTCAAAGTACAGCTTTGACCTTACCTTTGCATAGTATGTATCTACTTTAAGTAATTTCACATCTATGCAATTTAAAGAATCACGTATCGCAGGAGTAATAGAAATTATTCCTCGTATTTTCACTGATGAAAGAGGCCTTTTTTTTGAATCCTATAATCAAAAAGAATTTGAGGACAATAAGCTCCCTTTTGCCTTTATTCAGGATAATCAGTCTTTTTCGGTCAAAGGTACTTTACGTGGCCTTCATTTTCAGAACTCCCCTTTTGCCCAAGGCAAGTTAGTGCGGGTAATCACAGGCAAAGTGCTTGATGTAGCAGTAGATATGCGTCCAGACTCAGCAACGTTTGGCCAACATGAAACATTTATTTTGGATGACTTATCCAACAAGTTATTGTATATTCCTGAAGGTTTTGCTCATGGATTTTTAGCGTTAGAAGATTCTATCCTTAGTTATAAGTGTACTCAATTGTACAACAAAGCATCCGAATCTGGTATAAGTTGGAATGATCCTCAACTAGGCATACAATGGGGCATCGATAATCCTATTGTATCTGAAAAAGATCAACTGCTACCAACTTTTCAGGACTTTGTTGGTACTATAAATCCAGCTATAGAAGCTTGGAACAAGAGAAATAGCATTAGTCACTAGTAGCTTTCTACTCGTATACTAGCTTAACAAAGTAGTATATTCTTCCCTATTGCCCTTCTGTATAAAAGTAGCCCATCAAGGAGATATTTGCCCATATCTCCTTGATTATACCTCCTCAATGTCCCAGTTTGTATGAAACACTGCCTATATTCTGTCCTTTACTTTAGTATGCTTTGTTTGCTATCTGCTTGTGGTATCTACAATCAGAATATTATGTTTAAGACCGATAAAAGTATCCTGCCTAAAGGAGTTGCGCTAGAAGCCAAGCGCTTAGAAATGAGTTACATAATTCGCCCAAACGATTATATACTAGTACGGGTGTTTACCAATAAGGGCGAAAAAATTATTGATCCTAACGATAATTTCCCAGCAGTGCCCAATACCAACAATCAGACCATTGGGGGGCAGCAGACGTATACTTTTGGGCAGACAAATAGCTCAGCTGCCGGGACGACTGCTCAGTCGCCAGTGACTGGGCAGCAACCTAGTTCTGGCGGCTCACAACAACAGAGCTCACAGCAGCAAACATTAAAAAATCAATCTTTTCTAGTAAAAGAGGATGGGAATATTAATCTTCCTTTGATTGGTCTGGTAAAATTGGAAGGATATTCATTGAGTCAGGCCGATAGCTTGCTAGCCAAAGCTTATAATCAATATTATGAAGAATGCTTCGTTATTACCCGGACGCTTAACCGACGCGTATTTTTGCTGGGTGCCCTTGGAGGTTTTGTAATACCTATGGAAAATGAACGTGTAAGTCTGATTGAAGTGCTTGCCAGGCACGGCGGACCAAATAATTATGCCAAGGTTAGCAACATCCGGCTAATCAGAGGCGATTTACAAGATCCGCAGGTGCTTCTAATCGATCTTTCTACCGTTGAAGGAATGCGAAAATATGATTTGACTTTACAACCCAACGACATCATATATGTGCAGCCAGTACGAAAAGCTTTCTTTGAGTCTATTGGTGATATTACTCCTATCTTAAGCCTCGTTACCAGTCTTGCTACAATCATTATTCTCGCCAGAACACTAAAATAAGATTTACACACTATAAATTTTACAATGCCGTATTTAAACAGCCTTGCCCAACCGCAAGACAATTCGGTTTTCGTGTGTAACTTTACCATTAAAGCTTTCAACCAGCGAAGGGAATGTGTATATCAGTAATATACTATTAACTGATTCACTCACTAGCAACCCAATTATTAAGAGCATAGCCTTATGTCCGAAAATAACGGAAAAAGTATTATTCCACCATCCTATCAAAATCCTGCTTTCCAGTCGGAAAAAGATGAAGAGGAAAGTGATAGTGTGCTGGGTGAAATTGATTTGGGGAAACTATGGCTGATTTTTAAAAGAAATTTATTCTGGCTTATTCTTTTCCCCATGGCTACAGTTGTGCTCGCTTATGTCTTTCTGCGATACGCGAAGCCCCTCTATCAATCTGCCTCCTCTTTGCGCTTAGATATGAAAAACGAATCCAGTATTCTAGGTTTCCAAACCATGTCTACTGAAGACTATAGCGATTTATCGGGCGAAATAGAGCTGATTAAGTCAAAACTGATATACGATGAGGTAATTAAAATCATGAACCTCGACGTCAGTTATTATGCTGAGGGAAATATATTAGATGAAGAACGGTATCAAAGCTCCCCATTTCGGGTAGATTATTTGCTCAAGAATGCCAATTATTATGATACGCGCTTTAGAGTTAGGATTCTGGACAAAGCCCAGTTTCAGCTTGGCTACATGCAGGATGGAAAACAAATCACTCATGTTTATCGCTTTGGGCAGGCAATAGAAAATAGCGATTTTCGGCTGGTTGTGTATTTGAATGGAAGTACGTACAATGGTGAATGGGAGGACAGCGATTTCTACTTTATTATCAATAATATAATTACGCTGAATGAATACATGGCCGCTAACATCAAGGCTGAGGTACTCAATCCAAACGCGCGCATAATTAAGATTTCCTTCGCTGATCATATTCCTATGAAAGCACGTGATATGGTCAATGCCATTGATAGTGTCTATCTTACGACAACCCTGAATAATAAGAATAAAGCAAACAAGCAGAAAATAAATTACTTGGAGTCTCAACTTCATTTGACTGAAGACAGCTTGGATAGGTACGAGCAAAGGATGCGGGACTTTGTAATTGCCAATAAGAGCATGGATCTGGAAATGGATATTGGCAGAGATGTATTAAAAATAGAAGAAGCTTTAGAAAAGAAAGTAATCCTGAATGCCAAACTTGGGTATATACGAGACCTGGAAGCATTATTAAAGAGCAATCAGAGCTTGAAACGTTTTATTCCTTTTATCTCCAAAGAAATGGAACCACAGCTGGCCGATGCGATCAATGGCATCAATCGGCTTCAGCAAGAGCATGAATTAATGCTTTCTTCTTTGAAAGAAAATACTTTGGCCGCTGCTGCGAAAGATAGAGGAGTAGTGCTTGCTAAGACAAATGCTTATGAAATTATTGCGCAAGAGAAAACTTTACTAAATGGCCAAATTGGCGAATTAAATCAGCGGATAGGGCAATTAGAGCAAGAGCTCATCAATAAGCCCGGAAAAAACGCTGAGTATACTAAAATAAAACGATCATATGGGCTATATGAAGGCTATTATCTGGATATGATGAGCAAAAAGGCCGAAATTGGCATTGCTGGTGCAGGGACTGTTCCTGAATTTGTGGTGTTGTCGCCAGCCAGCTTGCCTAAAATACCAGTTTGGCCGAATAAAATAATGATTTACGGTGCAGGAGGACTGGCAGGCGTTTTTATCAGTTTTGTATCGGTTATACTAATGTACTTCCTCAATAATACCATTACTAGCCAACGGGAGTTGGAAAAACTCTCTTTTGCCCCCGTTTTAGGTATTGTTCCAATTTTCAAACAAAAAAAAGAATCATTTTCCAGAATGGTCATTGATATTAACCCCAAATCAGCCATTAGCGAAGCATTGCGATTGATTCGAACCAACCTGGACTTTGTGTTTCCAAACAAAAAAAAGAAACGCATTATTGCAGTTACATCTACAGTGAGTGGAGAAGGAAAAACATTTGTGGTGGTCAATCTAGGCGGTATCATTGCTCTTTCTGATGTGAAAGTTATCTTGTTAGACTTGGATATGCGTAAACCTAAAATTCACGTAGCATTCGAAGCAGAGAACCGCAATGGTGTGAGTACAATCTTGATCAACAAACACAAGATAGAGGAGTGTATTCAAAAGACATCCATTGATAACCTGGACTTTATTTCTTCGGGTCCGATGCCGCCTAATCCATCAGAATTGATTATGCGGCCAGAATTTGATAAACTATTGCAGGATTTAAGCCTGATTTATGACTATATACTCATTGATACGCCTCCGGTTGGCTTGGTGACAGATGGTATTCTGGTCATGAGTAAAGTAGACTTACCGTTATATGTAGTACGAGCCGATTATTCCAGGCGTTCAGTAGCCAATAATATTAACAAACTGTTCAAGCATGAGCGATTCAGAAATATGACTGTTATCCTGAATGCCCTCAGAAGTGAGAAAGATGTGTATAAGTATGACTATGGTGGATACAGCCAGGGATATTACGATGAAGCAGAAAAAAAGCTAACAAGAATCCAAAAGTTAGAAAAGATTTTATTCAGAAATAAATGATTTCATTTTTCAGGAAAAAAACAAAAGATACAGGAATTGCTTCTTCAGTCGGAGCGCTTAGCGTGGATATGCACTCCCATATTCTACCTGGCTTGGATGATGGTGCAGAAACGATGGCGCAAAGCCTGGAATTAATTCGGTCATTAAAAAAACTAGGTTTCAAAAAACTTATTGCTACGCCCCATATTATGGGCGATTTTTACAAAAATACGCCTGCTACTATCTCTACTGCTTTACAAAAAGTAAACGATGCCGTAAAAGAGCAAGGAATTGATATTAAAATTGAAGCGGCAGCCGAATACTATCTGGATGAGTGGTTTATAGAAATGCTAAAAAGTGACCAGCCTTTGCTTTCTTTTGGGGGCAGTAGTGGTATTCGATATTTACTGTTCGAAATTTCTTATATTAATCCTGCGCCACAGTTGGCAGAGGCTGTTTTTTTAATGCGAGCCGCCGGATACCGGCCAGTATTAGCTCATCCCGAGCGCTATTTGTATATGTATGAAGACTTTGCCAAACTGAAAGATTTACACGAAAACGGCGTACTTTTTCAGGTAAATTCTAACTCGCTTACAGGCTATTATTCTAAAGTCTCTCAGTTATTGGCTGAAAAACTGATAGAAAATCGTATGGTCAGTTTTTTAGGCAGCGACTGTCACGCCAGGCGACACATCGACGTTTTGACGCAGGCGCAAGGGCAGAAATACTACCAAAAGGCCTTAAAATTAGATTTACTAAATAACAGTTTGAATGCTTGAAAACAGCTACCCAAAGCCTTAATCATTCCGTTAGACCAACGACTCCTTTGGTGCTCATTACCGGTTGCTCTGGCTTGGTAGGGAGTCATATCGCTGCTCTGTATATTCAACGAGGCTACCGTGTTCGTGGCTTGTACCGCCCTGTCAATCCTCCGGTAAGTCTAACTACAACTACCATTGCTGATCCTATTGAATGGGTAGAAGGAGATATATTAGACATTCCTTCATTAGAAAAAGCGCTTGAATCAGTAGCTTTTGTTATCCATGCCGCTGCGGTAGTTTCTTTCAGCCCTAAAGATAAAACGCAGATGCAGACGGTGAATGTAGAAGGCACGGCCAATGTAGTGAACGCCTGCCTGAAGATGGGTATCCAAAAGCTTTGCCATATTAGTTCGGTCGCAGCCTTGGGGCGATCTGCCATGGCCATTGCGGAGGCCAAAGAAATACCCCCCGGAAAGCATAGCCACGAAATTGTAGTCAATGAAGAAGCCAAGTGGGAAGATTCGCCTTATAATTCCCCTTACGCCCAATCAAAATACCTGGCCGAACTAGAGGTCTGGCGCGGTATCGCCGAGGGATTAAATGCGGTGATTGTCAATCCTTCCTTAATATTAGGCGTAGGTGATTGGAATCGGAGTAGCTCTCGGCTCTTTCAGTATGTCTGGAAGGAAAAGCCGTTTTATACGGAAGGAGTGGCTAATTATGTAGATGTTCGTGACGTGGCGAAGATTATTTTTTTGTTAATGAACGCTGATATTTCATCAAAAAGATATATCTTAAGTGCTGGAAATATCAGTTATCAGGATTTATTTAATGGTATAGCGGACTGTTTTCATAAAAGGCGACCTCGTATTCGCGTTAGCGCATTTGCAGCAAAACTACTTTGGCGTTTGGAGTGGCTCCGCTCTCAACTCACCAGGAAAGCGCCCCTCATCACCCGTGAGACTGCACAGCTAGCAGCACTATCGTTCCGATACGACAACTCAGCCATCAAACTAGATCACCATGTCGATTTTAGAAGTATAGAAGACACCTTACAATGGTGTTGCAAAAATTATCAAAAACAATTAGCTATGAACCCTTCGGTACCAGCCAGGATCATGGGTAATTTATTAACTGACGACTAGATGGAACAGAACTTTAAGGACCGAGAAGAGGAAGGTGGTGCATTAGTCCAGCGTTTTGAAGAAATGCTGAAAAATCAGGAAGTGCTTTTTTTTGATCTGGATACTTACGAACAGATTATTGCCCATTATACTTCGGAAGGAAAGTTTGAGGAGGCTTTGCAGGCATGCAACATGGCTATGTCGCAATACCCTTATTCCATGGAGTTGATGCTAGAAAAAGCTCAGCTCCTGGCAAATACCCAATGTTTTGAAGAAGCCTTAGTCTTACTTATAAAAGCCGAATCTTTCAATCCGGGTGATACCGACATTCTTTCGCTCAAAGGAACTATTTATACCTTGATGGGCGAATACGAAAAAGCTGTGGAAGCCTTACAGGAAGCATTGCCATTGGCAGAAGAGAAAGATGATGTTTATTATAATATCGGGTTAGCGTACCAGAGTTGGGGACGCTATAGTGAAGCCATTGATAATTACAAAAAAGCTATTCAGCATAACCTCAACAACGAAAATGCGCTATATGAGCTGGCTTATTGCTTAGATCTGGTAGATGAGCTGGAAGGTAGTTTGTCATATTATCAGCAGTTTATTGATAACGATCCGTATTCGCACAATGCCTGGTATAATATGGGCATTGCCTTCAGTAAGCTAGAGCGTTTCGAAGAGGCGGTGCAAGCATACGAATACGCAACACTTATCAAAGAAGACTTTGCTTCGGCTTATTTCAACCTGGGAAATACTTATATGAACCTGGGGAAATTTGAATTGGCTAGGGAAAATTATAAGAAAACGCTGGAGCATGAAGAGCCTACTCCGGAAACCTTATGCTGTCTGGCGGCCAGCTATGAAAAAATGGAATTGTTTGACCTGGCCATTGGATACTATAAGAAAGCAGTAAAAATGGACGCGCTTTGGGATGAAGCCTGGTACGGCATTGGGGTATGTCTTGATGCACAGGACAAATGGTTTGAAGGGCTCCATTTCCTGCGTAAAGCCTTGAATCTTAACCAGGAAAATCCTGAATATTGGCTCGCTGTAGCAGATGCAGAAGCCAAGATTGGAAATTCGGTTTCAAGTTTAGAGGCCTACGAGCAAGCCAGTGAATTAGACCCATCCAATGCAGAAATCTGGTTAAGATGGTCGCTGGTGTTGTATGAACAAGGAGATTATGATAAGGCTGTAGAAATTATTCTTTCTGGAATGGATGAACTGCCCGAGGAAGCTGATCTCTGTTATCGGGTAACGGCTTACTTATTGAGTGCGGGTAGCTACAAAGAGGCCTTTTCTTACCTGGAAAATGCCTTATTGTTAAATTATGATAAGCACATAGTATTATTCGACTTTTTCCCCCAGGTAGAAACCCAAAAAGCCCTATACAAAATTATTGAGCAATATCGTAAGTAGAGAGGCTACCTCTGAATTTGCCCATTTTTTTACTGCCCAATAAAAACTTCCGGGCTTTAGGAAAGCCTCGGAAGTTTGATAAATAGAATTCTAACCTAAAACAAGCAAAGACCCTTTTGCTTTCAGTGTATTCCAAGGCTGGCAGGAAGATAACTGCCAGAGCAGATAAGCCATAAATTGCTGGTGACTTCGGACTACAGCCTGCCTCACAGCCAGGTATTTCCATTTTTTATTCGCTATAGCATTCATCAATACGGTTTGTTCCACAACTGTATCAGTTTCCAGGTCAAAAGTTTTTATCGAAATAGATGTTGGCTGGTGACGCTTCAAGCGTTGCAACGGTAAACAGCATTGCGTGGGTGGCCGTGTGGGTGGGTGGGCTACTTTTGTGGTCGGTTTGGCTAAATGTATGTCCTCAAATTGACCTTTCACCGGTTGTTTGACCACCTTTTTCTCAACCGTCTTCACGGTAATATGCTCTGCAAACATATCCTGCGGATAGCCCATTCCTTTGGATAGGAGGCTCATGAACAGGAAAACAGAAAGTAAGATTAGTATTTTCATGGAGAACGGTGGTTAGCATTAAAGTAACTCGATTCAGACCTTTGCTGTACAAAAATATATTTTTATATAATACCTTGCAATACATAGTACCTTGTTTTTATTAAAAAGTACACTAATGGCTAATTCCTACTATCAATGGCAGAATATATGGATGATACCGGTAAACAAAAGTGGTGGTTAACCATTTACTACAGTCGATGTAGCGCAGTATCTGATACGTGTTAGAGTTACCTAACCGGGCAGAGCATGGTGTTCTACAAAGATGAGGAATGTACACCCTATACAGCAATCCGATTCTTGCTCCATTGGCTGAGTTATTAGCGAATAATAATCCTTTCAACCAACCCGTCCTTGTTCTGGGTTACCGTTACGAAGTAAGTACCGGCTGGCTGCTTGCTCAAATTTAGCTGATGCGTATAATGGCCGGTCGCATCTTTCAACTTTTCCTCCAATACTTCTTTTCCCAGGGTATCCGTTACCCGAATCAAGACATTACCCTTGGAAGGCAAGTAAAAACGAAGGTTGAATAAACCATTATCACCTCTGGAGATACGTAAATCCTGAATAGAGGAAGAGGTATTTTCAGATCGCTTTTCCCGCCTTTCATGGCGTTTTTTGGGAGTAATCAGGTATTTTTTGCCTTGGTCAGTTTTGTGTTCCTGAATGTCATATTCTTTTTCATCGAATTCGAAACGCTCAGGAAATGGGTATTCCTCAAAATGATTGAAAGGAGGACTAGGCGGAAATGGCGGATTTTCGAATGGTAATCCATCAGGAGGCATCAGAGGTAAAGATGGATGTGGTGCATCAAACGGGAAAGAGTGCGCCAATTCCTCGTTAAACTCCATCCGAAAATGTTTGAAGAGCTCTTTTTGTTCTTTCGTTAAACTATCAAAGTCCGATTGCTGGAAACGGAAAAAGCGCTTCTGGGCACTATCAGCAGGAAAATTGAAAAAGAACCTACCGTGCGGGCCACGACCTTTTAGAAAATCATCGTCCATCATCATTTCTTCCAGTTCTTCTTCCATCAATCCAGGAAACGAGTGAGTAAAATTGCCCCGATTTATATCGTCGGCATCGTACGTCTGTTCATATACTTCCTTTTTTCCATTCACTTCTTTTTCAATCCGGATATGTATGGTCTTGTCGTTTGGCTTTTTATTTTCAGCCTTTTCTTTAGGCTGTGCCGATAGAGCAGGCGATTGCAGTAGACCAATGGTTAGCAGCATAAGTACCACAACTAAATTCTGCGATGGAATAACAAGACCTTTCATAGTAGTAATTTTAATATAGACGTATTTTACATGAATGGAACACTCGCCTTCAGTAATGCTACAAAGGTACCTGTAGGATGAATATCAGGGTGTTAAGGGTTCGTTAAAGAATGTTAAAGAATGTTAAAAGGCCAGCGTCCTTTAAGAAAACCCTCTTTGATTTCGTAGTTTTACTTAGAGCAAAGCTTGTTACGTCTACATAGAACAGATGAGTAAGAAAAAAATAAGATTCATTATTGGTCTAATGGCTTTATCGCTGGTGGGTTTAGTCTCTTTCCAGATGTATTGGATCAATATGGCTCTCATGGTGAAGAACGAACGGTTCAACCAGCGTGTACACGAAGCGATGGATGCGGTGGTAAAAGGGTTGGAAAAACAGGAAATTCTATACCTGGCTTCACAGCGGATTCAACTGGCCGAAAAACAAAACGCCCAGGCAGCAAAAGAAGCGTTGAGCCGGCTGAAGCAACGAAAGCAAACAGTTAGTCACGTAAACCATCGTACTTCCAACCGTCGGAAACACGGGCAAACGCCTTACCAACCAGCCAAACCACAGCGGCAACTAGTTCCGAATCCCGATGAACTAGACAACTTGTTTTCAGACTCTTTTGAGTGGAATATGACTTTAGAAGAAGAAAATTCTTTCTCATCGTTTCCTCATCCATTCGAACTGTTGGATCAAAACCAGGAACAATTGTTTGAAAAAGGTCTTTCTCCGATGAGTTTAGAAGATTTGCAGCTAGAAGAGATTCCTATTTACCCAACCCAGCCTGCAGAAGTAATTCACCCTCGCTCGGAACACAAAAAAAAGCACCGCCCTATCGTAGGAAAACCACGGCGTGGGAATGCTAGACGGGACTCTATCAGATGGGATACCCACCCTGGGTCGGCTTTTACTTATCAGCATATACCCACTTGGATGAGGGAGCGTATGTTTGAAAATGCAAGTAAGCAGGATTCGATGATGCAGGGCCTGGCGCAGCAAATGATGGTGTGGGATGAAGCAGGGCTAGGCCAGTCGCAAATATTTATTCAAATGATGCCAGGGAAAAGTGCTGCCCTTCCGCCACCAGTCCCGCCAGCGCCACCATCTTTCAAAGATTTTTATGCCAACCTTGATACCGTAGAATCCATTAAGTCTTCTTTCAAGGAAAACTTTGATAAGGTGGAGAAAAAGGCTGAAGTAATGCAGGACGTTTTTAATGCCCTGGTAACGATTGAACGCAACATTGGCAACCGAATGAATGCCCGGATGCTGGATTCATTATTGAAAAAAGAGATCCGTAACCGTGGCATTGATATCCCTTTCGAATACGGCGTACATACCAAGGAAAATAAGGGACTGCTATTCGCTTCTCTGCACGAAAAGCCTGAACAGTTGTTACAATCTTCGTTTAAGGTCAACCTCTTTCCTAATGATCTGAACTGCGAAGGCAACTATCTCCTAGTGAATTTCCCTGGTCAGAAGCAATATATTTTCCAGAAGCTGAGTGTGGTTTTTATGTCTTCCGCCGTGCTCATCCTGGTGGTTATCTCTTGTTTCTACGTGGCTATTACTACCATTTTGAAACAGAAAAAGCTGTCGGAGGTGAAAAATGATTTCATTAATAATATGACGCACGAATTCAAAACACCAATAGCAACGATTTCCCTGGCGTGCGAAGTATTGCAGGAAGCGGCTATTAACAATGATGCAGCTAAGCGCAACCGTTACCTGAATGTGATTCACGATGAAAACAAAAGGCTGGGTTCGCAGGTAGAAAAGGTGCTACAAACGGCACTACTAGACAAAGGCAATCTGAAATTAAAAATTAGTCGGGTAGATATTCACGAAGTAATTGATAATGCCTTACAAAATATTGGTGTACAAATAGAACAGCGGCAAGGCGATATACAACTGGACTTACAGGCCGACAATACCATTATCGAAGCAGATGAGATGCATTTGACTAATATCATTCATAATCTGTTAGACAACGCAAACAAATATTCTCCAGAGGAGCCTAAAATCAAGATTGAAACCAGGAATGCTCGCGATGGCGTATACATCACCGTGTCAGACAAGGGCATTGGCATGGCAAAGGAGACGCTCCAGCGCATTTTTGAGCGATTCTACCGCGTGCCAACCGGAAATGTACACAATGTGAAAGGTTTCGGCCTGGGTTTGAGTTACGTAAAAACCATACTACAGATGCACCACGGCAATATTCACGTCGAAAGCCAGCCGAACAAAGGAAGTTCCTTCGAAATATTTATGCCATACACGCAGGAATAGTTTATGAACTCATAAACTATTTACTTATAAACTTAATAATGAGCGTTACGAAAATTCTGCTGGTAGAAGATGATCCCAATCTGGGACAAATTCTGCGCGAATACCTTGACCTGAAAGGCTATACGACCGATCTGGCGCGTGATGGAGAACAAGCATTCCGCGTGTTTCAGCAAAATCAGGGCGAAGATTCTTCGTTCGATTTATGCTTGCTGGATGTGATGCTTCCTAAAAAGGATGGTTTTTCGCTAGCCAAGGAAATACGGATGGTGAACAAAAATATTCCCATCATTTTTCTTACGGCAAAATCGATGAAGGAAGACACGCTGGAAGGTTTTCGCGCGGGAGCCGACGATTATATGACCAAGCCCTTTAGCATGGAGGAACTACTGATGCGCATGAAAGCCATTCTACGCCGGTCGCAACCCACTGCCGACGCTACGAAAGAGAATACCCGTTTTCAGATTGGCGACTTTACCTTTGATGCCTCTCAACAGCTTTTGCAAAGACTGGAAAATGGTCAAGTAACGGAGCAACATAAGCTTACCAGCAAAGAGGCCGAACTGCTCAAACTATTGAGCATCAACAAAAACCAAACGCTGGAGCGCAGCCTGGCGCTAAAGATGATCTGGCAGAACGATACGTACTTCAATGCGCGCAGCATGGATGTGTATATTACCAAGCTTCGGAAATACCTAAAAAGCGACCCTTCCATAGAAATCATCAATGTTCACGGAACGGGTTTTCGGCTGATGTGTTGAGAAGGAAGGGGTAAAGAAGGACGGTTTCAAACAGAACCTTTACCTTTACGCCTGCCAAAAGTCACCCAATCTCATGCTAAGAAGACCCCGCAGAAACCGCAAATCCGCCGTCATAAGGGCGATGGTTGAAGAAACCACCCTTTCTGTTAACGACCTCATCTTTCCTGTTTTTCTAATAGAGGGGCAGAATCAAACCAGCGAAGTAAGCTCCATGCCGGGCATTTATCGCTATTCGCTCGATCTGTTGTTAGAAGAAATAGCCGCTTGCGTAGACTTGGGTATCCGTTCCTTTGATCTGTTCCCCAATATTTCCGAATCGCTGAAGGATAAATATGCTACTGAAAGCCATAATATGGAAGGCTTGTACATCCGAGCTGTGCAGCAAATCAAGCATACTTTTCCTGATATCTGCCTGATGACCGATGTAGCCATGGACCCGTATAGCTCTGATGGGCACGACGGAATTGTAGAAAATGGCGAAATTATCAATGATGAAACCCTGAATGTATTAGGCCGAATGGCTTTGGCTCAAGCCCGTGCCGGTGCCGACATCATCGGGCCATCAGACATGATGGATGGCAGGGTAGGCTACTTGCGTAAGCTGCTGGATGACGAAGGATTTACCCACGTATCCATTATGTCGTATTGCGCCAAGTATGCCAGTGCTTTCTACGGCCCCTTCCGCGATGCCTTGAATTCGGCTCCTAAGTTTGGCGATAAAAAAACCTATCAGATGAACCCTGCCAATAGCCGGGAAGCGTTGGTGGAGGCCGAACTGGATTACCAAGAAGGCGCTGACTTTCTGATGGTTAAGCCTGCCCTCCCTTACCTGGATGTTATTAAACTGTTGAATCAAAACTTTGATATTCCGATTGCTGCCTATAACGTGAGTGGCGAATACGCCATGATCAAAGCCGCCGCCCAGCGTGGCTGGTTGGACAACGACCGTGCGATGGTAGAATGCTTAATGGGTATCAAGCGGGCAGGTGCCAAAGTAATCCTGACCTACTTTGCTAAGGAATTTGCCCAATGGCAGCGCAAAGGATAAGCTTCTTACAGCCCCTGCCACTACCATTTAAAAATTAACACACAGATAACTTTCTGCCTTACAACTTTTTTGTGGTTAAGCTGGGTCATAGCAATAACCATAAATACTAAATCTATGCGAAAACACCTACTTGGGTTGGCTGTCGTGGTGCTTACCGGGCTGCTAAGTTCCTGTAATATGAAGCCTTACGATGACGCGAAACCGCCAGTAACAGTCGAAGGCTATCGCCCTATTTACCTCTCGCACGCAGACCTGAAAAATGTTTTTGCTGCACCTGCTCACACCTTGAAAAATGCAGGTAAAATTTATGTGCAGGGGCATTTCGTATTTGTGAATGAAGTGAATAAAGGCATTCATATCATTAATAACCAGAATCCTCTTTTTCCTCAAAATATCGCCTTCCTCAATATTCCGGGCAATGTGGATCTCGCCGTAAAGGGCACTGTTCTTTATGCAGACAATGGCCCCGATTTACTTGCCCTAGACATTAGCAACCCAACGAATGCCACACTCCTCAAGCGCATCGCTAACGTATTTCCCAACCAGATGTATCCACCACAAACCGGAGTATCATTCGAGTGTGTAGATAATGCCAAGGGTGTGGTAGTTGGCTGGGAAAAGGTTAGTCTTCTTAATCCTAAATGTCGTCGCTAAATCTTATCCAGGATGAAAAAATATTATTATTTACTCCAAACATTTACCCTTGGTATAGTTCTGTTGTTGTTCAATAGCTGCGGCAAGAAGGGAGACTCCGTTTCGCCAGGCTCCAATGGCACTGGTGGTTCTATGGCGCGTTTTGCTATTACGGGCGATTATCTGTATACGCTCAATAACAATTCGTTACGCGTATTTGACATCAGCCAGCCAGGCAATCCGGTAGCAGGGTCGAACATCGCTATTGGAGACGGCATTGAAACACTTTTTCCATACGAGGATAAGTTATTTATTGGTGCCAGGGCTGGAATGATGATTTATGATAACAAAAACCCAACTAAACCAGAATTTATTTCCCGCTATACCCACGTAACTAGCTGCGATCCGGTAGTGGTACAAGGGAAGTATGCCTATGTTACCCTGCGCGATGGCACCTCCTGCCGCAATGGCTCTAATTTGTTAGATGTACTGGATATCAGCAACTTAAAAACACCAATAAGAGTCAATACAATTTCCCTGCTACATCCCCACGGTTTAGGAATTGATGGAAACGACCTGTTTGTGAGCGAAGGCGATTTCGGTTTGAAAGTTTTTAATGTCTCCGATCCTGCCCATCCTAGGCAAACGCAGTTTATTCAGGATGTCAAAACATACGATGTTATTCCACAGAATAAAATCTTGTTGGTAACTGGGAAAGATGGTTTGTACCAATACGATTATAGTGATTCTACCCAACTCAAACTACTCAGTACCATTCCTATTGCCAACTGATATTGTTGTTAAAAAACCCTAGTGACTACACCAGCGAATGATCGCCGGTGTAGTCGCTACTTCACCAATGCTGTAATGACCAAAAAAACACTTGTTCTGTGTGGTTTGCTTTTCATTTGTACAACCATCCATTGTACCGCACAAACCATAACTGATTCAATAACTATTAGAAAACCAGGATTTATTCTCAAAATAGCTCCTTTAAGTATCCTTGACGTCGACCCAACGTATCAACTGGCTTTAGAGTATTTTCTAAATCGACAATGGAGTATTCAGCAAGAAATGGGTTATGGCAATAAGTACATTCTTTCGCCGAATGTTTCTACTACAGCCAAGCCGAATGCAATATGGCGCTTACGTACTGAAGTACGATACTATTTGGGGCGTCCCCTCGCAAAAACTACTGTAACAGGGGCATATTTTGCTCTAGAAGGCCTATACAAGCAAGTACACACGCAAAAATCAGAATCAGTTGGCCGGGATTGTGATAATGGCAATTGTGCTTATTTTCAAGAGTTAACCTATACTTCAGTAAAGGAAGTGGCAGGTATTCACTTAAAAATGGGTAAACAATGGTTGTTGGGAAAATCAAAAAGATTTGCCCTTGACGTTTATAGTGGCGTTGGTTGGAGAATGATTTTTTTAAAGTCTGCTGACCTTCCAGAAGGTACCTCTATATCAGCTGAAAATTTTCGTACACCTTTCTTTAGCCAAACTAGCGAATCAGGTAGATATTCATACCCTAGCCTGTCCGCAGGATTTAAGGTAGGATACTTGTTTTATAAAAAGCCAAAAGCAATCAAGTAAGTCAGCAAGAATCGGATTGTTTAGCGGTTGTTTGTAGTCCAACTTTGTAGAAAAAGGAAAGAAGATGAACGACTATCAAAAAATAGAAAAAGCCATAGAATTCATCCAGGCTAATCTTAAAGCGCAACCCGTACTCGACGAAGTGGCCGAAGCCATTCATCTCAGCCCTTTTCATTTTCAGCGGCTTTTTACCAAATGGGCAGGCGTGAGCCCTAAAAAATTTCTGCAATACCTGAGTCTCAACTACGCCAAAGATTTGCTTAAAGAGGGAAATTCGCCCTTGAGTGAGGTAGCGTATGAGGTAGGTTTATCGGGAGGTAGCCGCTTGCACGATTTGTTTGTCACTATGGAGGCCATGACGCCCGGAGAGTATAAAAACCAAGGCGAGCAGTTGGTTATCCGATATAGTTTTCACACAAGTCATTTCGGTGATTTTATCCTAGCATCCACGCCCAAAGGCATTTGTCACCTATCTTTTGTTGAGAATCCCGAATTGGGTTTGTCATTGCTCAGGCAGGAATGGCCTAAAGCGCAATTCATCCATTTGCCTGAAACCAATGAACCTTTTGCAAAAGCGATTTTTAATGGCGAAAAATCACTTTCTCCTATTCCCTTGAATTTGAAAGGTACGCCCTTTCAGCTCAAGGTTTGGGACGCTTTGTTACGGATTCCTGAAGGACAGCTTAGCTCTTATTCACAAATGGCCGAATGTATTGGCGAACCAACGGCTTCCAGGGCAGTAGGAACAGCCATTGGCAGCAATCCCATTGCTTACCTTATTCCTTGCCATCGGGTTATCAGGAAAGTAGGCGGCTTGGGTGGCTACCGTTGGGGAATTACCCGGAAGGTAGCCATGATTGGCTGGGAAGCCGCCCGGCTGGAGCAAGAAACTGAAAAACTGGCCTAAGGGTTTGCTACGCAAGAGCCTACCCCCATTAGCTGTCAGCTATCAGCCTATAAAACGGAATTGCTCATTAATTTTTTGAATTATCGTTGCCTAAATAATTAAAGCCAGCCCTGTTTAAACCCAGGGTTGGCTTTGTTTTTATTGTTCGTCTCCCTGTTATCCATATCAAATGGATTTCGCCAATCGGCCTTTTTTCTGTGGTTGACCAATTCGTTCTTACGTTTTTTATTGACCCTGGCAAATGACCATCATCGCTTCCTTCGATGCTTGCTAGCTCCTGGAATCCCTATTAACAAAATAGTTTTCCTTTTAATCAACTCATTTGTAATTGATTGAAAATTTCCATGCAAATACTTTCTTCCTAGCGAAATCTACCTGGTGGTTGTAATGCGTAGGTTTTTCCAGTGAG